>SXZN01000082.1 GCA_005787865.1 Opitutaceae bacterium
GCGCCCCGGCCGAGAAAGTGGCGCCGGGTTTCTAAATTTAGCCATTCCTGTTTTAGGCCGAGCGGGATGTTGGGTAGATCCCAAATGGTGGGATGTTCCCCGCCATGATCGGAGCAGAGGTCAGGTTTTAGAGGGTGAGGCAAAGCCATGAGATGATGCGTTAGGGGACACGATAGCCGTCTGGAACGAGCTAAAGTTATTTAGTGAGAAATTCGTCGAGGTTGAGAAATTGGCTCGCGACCATCGTCCATTCAGCCAGCTCAACTGGGTTGAGCGCTGGATCGGCGGGCGAGTCGCCTACGGTCAAGACTGCTTGGGCGGCGGCCTGATCGCTCGAAAAACGCGTGTGGAATTTCTCGAGTGTTTTCAGCAGGGCGACTTGTTCCTTGCCCATTAACGGACGACTGAGCGTGGTGCGGGCCATGAAATTTAAGCGATCCGCAGCGGTCGGAGCCGCGTGCAGGGTGCGTTCCGCGAGTTTGCGCGCGGCCTCGAACCATTGGGGGTCGTTCATCGTCACGAAAGCTTGCAGGGGGGTATTCGTACGCGCGCGCCGCGTGCAGACCACTTCGCGGGAGGTCGCGTCGAATGTTTCCATGCTGGGATCCATCGAAGCGCGTTTCCAGAAAGTGTAGACGCTGCGGCGGTAGAGACCTTCACCTTTATCCGGTACATACACCCCCGTGTCTGATTCTGGCATGGCGACTTCCTCCCACAGGCCTTTGGGCTGGTAGGGTTTTACGGATGGTCCGCCTAATTTTTCCACGAGGAGGCCCGAGCTGGCGAGGGCGCTGTCGCGCAGCATCTCGGCATCCATGCGAAAGCGCGGGCCGCGGGCCAGTAAGCGATTGGCGGGATCAGCTTCGTGCTGTGCAGCCGTGCTCTGGGCCGATCGCCGATAGGCGGCGGAGGTGACGAGTTGCCGGTAGAATCGCTTGGTGTCCCAGCCGCTTTCGCGGAAATCTACGGCCAGCCAATCAAGTAATTCCGGATGCGAAGGTTTTTCCCCCATGACGCCGAAGTCACTGACGGTGGCGACGAGTCCGCGGCCAAAAATTTCCTGCCACATGCGATTCACGGTGACGCGGGCGAAGAGGGGTTGTTCGGGGGCGAGCAACCATTCGGCGAGTCCGCGGCGATTGGCGGTTGCCCCGGGCGGTAATGGTGGGAGAAAATGCGGAGTCAGCGGACCCACGCGATCGCCGCGGGCGTAATAATCACCGCGGATAAGGACATCGGCATAGGCGGGGGTTGATTTTTCCGAGGCAATGAGGGTGGGTTCTCCGCTTTTAGTGAGCGCCGCAAAGGCGATATCATGGGAGGCGACACTGGCGGCCAGATCGATGGCTATCGGGTCGACTTCCCCGAGAAAGTAACGGTTAGTGGCCACAAACATTTCATCAGGAGTCCATTTTTTAGGATCGGGTTCGCGGGCAATAATTTCGGCGGCGACATCAGCAAAGGGCAACTGAGCCACTTCTTTTTTAGTTAATTCTCGACGGTAGAAACGAATATCCTGGAAGCGGGTCTCGCGCATCGGCTCATAATCATCGCGCCGGCCCAGTTGGAGGGTGGCGTTAGTCCGAATCGAAAAAGCGGGGGTGAAATAATTAACTTTATTTTCCACATCTACTATTTGGCCATTAATATAGATCTTTAAACCAATGGCTCGGCGGGAACCATTATAAGTAAAAAAAACATGCACCCACTCGTCGCGGGCAAAGGCATCTTTGGTTGCGACCGAGATCCCTGGTTTCGGGTGATCTTCCGCCTTACCATCGGGCCCGATTTTGGCTTTAGTGGTGCTGGGGTCGGGTACGAGATTAACCACAAAGCGGCCGCCTTCTTGATAAATTTCCCAGCCGGCTCCGCCGTGTTGTTGCTCATCGCCGCGTCGCGCCAGCAGGGCGCCATTGCCGGTATTGGAATCGCCCGCTTTGGTGCGAAGCATGACCCAGCCGCCGGCGGAAAATTTTTCGCTGGCCTCCACATCGGCTAGATTTCCGAGCGCGAGGCGCGTCGCAATATCCATGCGCATAGAGGACCAGAGCCAAGATTTTTCACCCCAGACCAGCGGGTTGATGGTGGCTTTAAATTCCGGGGCCAAAGTTCCTGGTGCGGAATTTTTTACGATATCGCCGTGGCCTTCATCGAGGCGCAGGCGTAGTTCTAGGGCTTGGCTCGAAACGGGCTGGGGACGCTGGCCGGAGGCTAGCCAAGTGGTGATTAGGGCCGGGGCCTCCGCTTGGCGCGCGGCTAGCTTGACTTGGAGGTCAGCGCGGGCGGACAAAATAAATTCAGCGGAGGCGCGATTTTCTTTTTTGGGCAGGCCGAGCACCGGGGCTGGCGCCGCTTTATTAAAGTCCCAAGGTTTTTCCGCGGTGTTACTGAGATAAGCGGCGAGGCCATAGAAATCGCGTTGAGTGAAGGGATCAAATTTGTGATCATGACACGCCGCGCAACCGGTGGTGAGACCGAGGAAGGTAGCGCCAAAGGCTTCGACGCGATCCCGCGTCTGATTGATGAAAATTTCCTCGGGTATCGTGCCGCCCTCGTTGGTGGTCAGGTTGCCCCGCACGAAGCCCGTGGCCGCCAACTCGTCTAAGGTGCGGGCGGGTAACAAGTCGCCGGCGAGCTGCTCACGCACAAAACGATCAAAGGGTTTGTTGCCGTTGAAGGCGCGGATGACGTAGTCGCGAAACGGCCAAATGGCCCGATAGTTATCAAAGTGAATGCCATGGGTGTCGGCGTAGCGGGCATAATCGAGCCAGTAGCGGGTGCGGTGTTCACCATAGCGCGGACTGGCGAGGAGGCGGTCGACGACCCGCTCGTAGGCATCCGGTGAACGGTCCGCAAGGTAGGCCTCAATTTCTGCGGGGGATGGGGGCAGGCCCGTGAGATCAAGGGATACGCGGCGAATGAGGGTGCTACGATCCGCCTCGGGGGCGGCGGTTAAGTGTTCGCGGCTCAGGCGCGCTTGCACGAAAGCATCGATCGGGTTTTTGGCTAAAGTGGGGACGATTGGCCGTTGCGGGGTGATAAACGCCCAATGTTCCTGATAAGCCGCGCCCTCGGAAACCCAGCGGCGCAGCAAGGCGATTTCGGCCGGCTTGAGGGTTTTGTGCGACTCGGGGGGCGGCATAATCTCTTTTTCTTTAGTGGATTCAATGCGCTGTATGAGCGGACTTTCATCGGGCTTACCCGGGATGATAGC
The DNA here is from genome assembly GCA_005787865.1 of Opitutaceae bacterium. Classification (GTDB taxonomy): domain Bacteria; phylum Verrucomicrobiota; class Verrucomicrobiia; order Opitutales; family Opitutaceae; genus Lacunisphaera. Next base: position 3,215 of record SXZN01000082.1, read on the forward strand.
TGGTCCCATTTTTTCGTGCGGGGCCAAGGCGGAGACGGCGCGATCAAGTCGCAGGCTGGCTTTGCGTCCACCTGGGTCGGGGCCGTGGCAGGCGTAGCAATTTTCAGCGAGGATTGGTTGAATGTGCTCGTTGAACGTGAGCTTCGTGATGGAATTTTCTGGCGATGTGGCCGCAGCCGCGACGGGGAGCTCCGCAGTTTGCTGACAACCCAGTTGGATTAGGAGTGCGCCGAGACTGGCGACACCGGCGGCCCAGAGGGCGAATGATCGGGGTCGGAAGAATTTCATGGGGTTAAAGCAAACGAAGGCGATGGCTGGTGAGGCCCGTTATTACGAGCAGCACCGGAATCAGCCGCGCGGGTGGAGCGCACTGATGGGCTTCTCAAGCGGTTAACCCAAACCAAGCAGGTAATTAAGGGGGAAGCTGAAGGGTAATTCACGAGACAGTAATCTGGTAGGTCGTCGGCTTGGCTAAGGCCCGGTAGTTAAGTGAGAATCGGATGCGCCCAGCTAAAAATTTGTTTAAAATTGGCGGGACAAAAAAAGCCATCGAACAGAAAGGTTGGGGTATGATTCGGTGGCGCTCGGTTGGGTGGGATATCTTGGCCGAGGATAGCGCGTCGATATAAAAATAGTTATTAATCATTTTCAGTTTTTTTGCTAGTAGAACTGCGACAAAATTTAGAAAAAAACACCGGCTCTAGGGTGCGGTGGTGATCCCCCGAAAACTAGGCCACTTGTCATGTTAGTCTGCGGCCCTTAAAAGGGACCCAGACTATGAAAGGCAAAAGACACACGACCGAACAGAAGATTCGCATATTGCGGGAAGCCGATGGCGGCAAGAGCATCGTGGAAGTGAGCCAGGAGCATAATATCTCCGAGGTTACCTTCCACCGTTGGAAGCGGCAGTTTGGACA
>SXZN01000083.1 GCA_005787865.1 Opitutaceae bacterium
ACCTTGCGGCGGAACGTTGCAGGTCGTGCCTTCCAGCACCTTGAGTAAAGCTTGTTGCACACCCTCACCCGAAACGTCGCGGGTGATGGAGACATTTTCCGTGGTGCGGCGAATCTTATCGATCTCGTCGATATAGATAATACCACATTCCGCCTTCTTGACGTCATAATTAGCCGACTGCAATAAACGCAGCACCACATTTTCGACATCCTCCCCAACGTAACCAGCCTCAGTCAGCGTCGTCGCATCAGAGATCGCAAAAGGCACATCGAGAATTCGCGCCAACGAACGCGCGAGGAGCGTCTTGCCCGAGCCGGTTGGCCCAACCAAAAGAATATTGCTCTTCTCCACTTCCACGTCGCTGAACTCCGCCGTCAGCAAAGGTTGCGCAGAGGGATCGAAATTAAGGCGCTTATAATGGTTGTAGACCGCGACTGAGAGAACCTTCTTCGCGTGTTCCTGACCGATCACGTGATCATCAAGAACTTTTCTGATATCGGCCGGTTTGATGAGATGGAAAGCGGGCTTCGGCGCCCCTTCGGGGGCGGCGGTGGCAGTCGTTTCTTTAACTTCGCGATCAATGATCGTCTTGCAGACGTTGACGCAAGCGTCGCAAATATAGACCCCTGGTCCCGCAATAATTTTGCGGACTTCCGCCTGCGATTTTCCGCAGAACGAGCAAAGGGTGACGCGCGATGATTTGGCCATAAGCAGTTATATCGTCTCGCCAGCAGCGTTAGTCGAGGGCTTTTCCCGTTCTAAATCAGGGCTGGGCAGCCGTCGTTTGAGCAATTTTTTGAGCATCGCGTGTCGATGCAACCACATGGTCAACAATGCCATAGGTCTTAGCCTCTTCCGCGCTCAAATAATAATCACGATCGGAATCAATGCCCACTTGGTCGGCCGTTTTGCCGGTGTGCTTGGCGATGCTTTCATTGAGGGTTTTCCGCCAACGGAGAATTTCCTTGGCCTGAATCGCAATGTCCGCGGCCTGACCACCCGCCCCACCCGAGGGTTGATGAATCATCACGCGACTATTCGGCAGAGCGAAGCGTTTGCCCTTGGTCCCAGCCGCGAGCAAAATCGTGCTCATGCTCGCCGCCATCCCAATGCAGTAAGTGACAATGTCGCACTGCAAAAAATTCATCGTATCATAGATAGCCATCCCACCCGTGACCACGCCACCAGGTGAGTTAATGTAGAGATGAATGTCCTTTTTCGGATCCTCCATTTGGAGGAAAAGAAATTGGGCAATGACCACATTGGCGACATCGTCGTCGATCGGCGTGCCGATAAAAACGATCCGGTCCTTGAGTAGGCGGGAATAGATATCCATCCGCGACTCACCGCGGCCAGTGTTTTCAATGACGATGGGAACGTAGTAGCTCATGCTTTTGCAGTTGCAGTAATGACGCTAGCCTTGGAGACCAGAAAATCAAGGGCCTTGTCGAACATGATCTGCTGCTGAATCGCGCGCAGTTGCTCCCGATCCTTACCGAGATCCTTCATGAGTTTATCTGGACGCTGACCACCGCGCATCGCTTCGCGCATGAGCCAATTGTTAAAATCCTTCTCATCGACTTTGATTTTCTCCGCCTCGGCGATTTTGGCGAGGATGAGCTGCACCTTAACCCGCGAGACGGCGGCCTTAGTCGCGCTGTCATGAAGCTCCTGTTTATTTTTCTCAAACTGCTCCTGCGGCACGCCGCGGCGCATATTCTCTTCAATAAATTGACGGAGCACGCCATCACGCTCGGATGCGATCAAGCTATCTGGCACGGGGAAATTAGCCTGCGCGGTAATCGCATCGGTCACCTGACGGCGTTGCGCGGCCCGATTTTCATGTTCTTTGCGCATCTTCAAGTTGGTGGTAACCTGGGTTTTTAAACCGGGGAGATCATCCACTTGATGCTGCTTGAAAAAGGCCTCGTCCATCGCGGGCAACACGCGCTCCCGGACTTCCTGTACCTCGATAGCGTAAGCAACCGCTTTCCCAGCGAGGGCAGGTACGGGAGCAAATTCAGCCGGGAAATTAATGGTGACAGTTTTCTTGTCCGTCGCCTTTAGCCCAGCGATCTGGGTGGACATACCAGGGAGTAACCCATCGTTAGCCCCCTCGACTTCTTCCCAAGTTTGCGGGGCGCTCGCGTAAATTGTTTTATCCGCAACGAGCGCAGTTAACGGTTGCCCGTCCAAGGTGCCCTCATAGCCAAAGCGCACATAGTCGCCCTTGGCGGCCGCCCGATCAGCTACTTTAAAATCAGCCGGTTCAGCCCGCAGGCTCTCAATGACGGTATCAACCTCGGCTTCAGTGGGCTCAGTCGACTGAACCTCTGTTTTCAGGCCGCTGTAATCTGGCAGTACAAATTCAGGGCGAATATCCACGGTCAGCTTGATGGCCGCGGAGAGGCCGGCCTCAATCACGCCCTCCTCAACATCGACGAGCGATAGCACCTCGAGTTTAGACTGCTCCAGACCGTCGCGGTAAGCTTTACCGATAACCTTCTGCTTAAACTCGTCCTTCAGCTCTTTGCCGAAGCGCTTGGCGACGATCGCGGCAGGCGCCTTGCCCGGACGAAAGCCGGGGAGACTCACTTGCCGAGTAAAATCGGCCAAGACGGCGTTATATTCACCATCAACCTCGCTCTTATCGAGGGTAACAGTCAGCGCTTTGCGGGTCTCGTTGATATCGGTAATTTGAACGTTCACGGTGTTTAAAATAGGAGGATTTCAAGCGGTAAACCGGCCAAGCTAGGTCACCCCTCCGCGCACGGTCAATGCCAGATTCCAAATCGCTTAAATGGAGAAACCAAAGTCGACATTCCCACGTGCTCACCCAAGCTAGCTTTCGCGTAATGCCTTCACTTCCACAGCTTTTGAGCAATCACGGCCGCCTCCTCGTCCTCGATGCGGCGTCAACCTGCACGCAGGTCGGCATTCTAAGCGACACCGCGCCGGCGCTCTGGTCCCAAGCCCCCGAAGAAGCTGGTACGGCTATTTTTATGGGGACGGAAAGCCTGCTGCACAGGGCCAACTGTTCTCTCAGCGATATCCGCGCCTTCGTTTTTTGTGCCGGGCCTGGCTCCATGCTGGGTACCCGCACGATCGCCATGGCATTACGCACCTGGCAGGTAATCGCCCCCCAGCCTGTTTATACTTACCAGAGCCTAGCTATCGCTGCACGCCACGCTTGGGCGCAGGCGCCCGGCCGGAGCTTCAGCGTTATTGCTGATGCGCGGCGCGACACCTGGCATTATCAGCCTATCAATACGGCCGGTGAACTAGCCCCCTTACAACGGCTGCCTGCCGCCGCGCTACCCTTAGGCGAATGGGTTACGCCCGAAAATTTTCGTGCCTGGGCGCTCCCGCCGCACCCCGCCGCCAATTGCAGCTACGATCTCGTTAAGATTTTCCCGGCGCTAGGCGACGGTGATTATTTCACCGCCACCGCTGCGCCCGATGCCTTTCAGCATGAAGCGCCTGCTTACAAAAAATGGTCGGCGCAGATTCACCAAACGCCGCCGCGCTAGCCACTGGTCCTTAAGGCTTGCCGATCGCAGCGGCGCGAAAACCGATTTTCCGCAGCGCGGCTAGATCAAGAATATTGCGCCCATCATAAATAAAAGCGGGCTTCGGCATGGCGGCGAAAATTTTGGCGTAATCGAGCGTCTTGAATTCATCCCACTCGGTCACGATCGCGATGGCGTGAGCCCCCGCACAAGCAGCATAAGCATCCGCTGCCACGGTGAGCCGCGGATTATCAACGCCCTGACCGAGGGTATCAGTCGTGATTTCATGCGCCGGAACCTTGGGATCATAAACGCTTACCTTGGCCTGCTCCGCTAAAAGACTCCGGCAAATATTAATCGCCGCAGACTCGCGCGTATCATTGGTGTCTTTCTTAAAAGCAAAACCGAGCACCGCGATTTTCTTGTCCGCGACCGTGTTAAATAATTTCTTCACGATCCGATTCGCAAAACGCTGCTTCTGCCAATCATTAATTCCCACCACGCTGGTCCAATAGGCCGCTACTTCGGGCAGCCCAAAACATTCGCAAAGATAAGTGAGATTGAGAATGTCTTTCTGAAAGCAAGAGCCCCCGAAGCCCACGGAACTTTTGAGAAATTTTGGGCCGATGCGACTGTCCTTACCGATGGCATTAGCGACTTCATCGACGTCCGCTCCCGTGACTTCACAGAGCGCCGAAATAGAGTTTATCGAGGAGATGCGTTGCGCCAGAAACGCGTTGGCCACGAGCTTGGAAAGTTCCGCGGACCAAAGGTTGGTGGTGATGATGCGGTCCCGCGCCACCCAGCGAGCGTAGACACTCACCAAGGTCGCCACCGCGCGATCCCCCTCCGGCGTACGCTCGCCGCCGATCAGGACGCGATCGGGATTAGTCAGATCTTTAACGGCGGTGCCTTCCGCGAGAAATTCAGGATTAGAGAGTACTTGAAATTTTAGCCCTTTGGAATTGGCGGCGACGATGGCTTGAATCGCGTCGGCGGTCTTTACCGGAATGGTGGATTTCTCGACGATAATTTTATCGCTATCGGCGTGCTCGACGATCGTGCGCACCACCGATTCGATAAAACGCAAATCGGCCGCCCGCCCCGCCCCCACGCCATAGGATTTCGTCGGGGTATTTACGGCTACAAAAATAATGTCTGCCTTTTTAATCTCCCCCGCCACATCCGTGGAAAAAAACAAATTACGACCCCGCGCCTGATTTATCACTTCATCGAGCCCTGGCTCAAAAATAGGCAACTGGCCAGTATTCCATGCCGCGATCCGTTTAGCGTTCATGTCCACCACCGTTACCGTGATGTCAGGGCATTTCAGGGCGATCATGGCCATCGTTGG
>SXZN01000084.1 GCA_005787865.1 Opitutaceae bacterium
GAGCATTTTATCGGCATCCTCGCCGGTCGCCAAAAATTTGATTTTGCTGCCTTTGGCGGCCGCCAGCATCATGAGCCCCATAATGCTTTTTCCGTTCACTTGTTCTTCATCTTTTTCGACGAAAACATCCGACTTAAATTTGTTCGTTACGCGTACGATCATCGCCGCCGGACGAGCGTGGATTCCCATTTTATTTAGCACCAGCAGCTCCTTCACCAAGGTGGCGGCGGCGGTTGGATCGTTCTTTTCCATTGCGGTTGGGCTAGATCGTCGGGTTAAAAGGAAACGCTAAAAAGCTGGTCGCGCCCCCCCCTGCAATCTTAAAGACCCCCGTATGCCTGCCTTTGCCATTATTGTACCCTGCCGTTTGGAGTCCACCCGCTTTCCGCGTAAACTTCTCTATTTAATTAAAGGTAAGCCACTTGTGCTATGGGTAGCTGAGCGAATAACGGCCCAGGCACCTGATTATCCCCTCTGGTTTGCGGTGGATGATAAATTATTAGCGGAGTGTCTCGAAGGGGCCGGTTTTAGGACGATTATGACCTCGGCTGACCACCCCAGCGGCACGGATCGGATTGCCGAAGCCAATCGCACCGTGCGGGCCAGTTATGTGCTCAATGTACAAGCGGACGAGCCACTGGTGAGCGGCGGGCAGTTGCAGGCGCTGGCCCGCCTCGTTCAGGGGGACTGCCCGATGGCGACGCTCTGTACTCCCTTTAAACGCGTGGTGGATTTCTTTAATACAAATCAGGTCAAAGTAGTCATGACCCAAACTGGGCGGGCGATGTACTTTTCACGGTCGCGGATGCCATTTTCCCGCGATCTGGGCCTGACGATTGATGACGCTTGGGTGGCGGGAAACCCGTGTTTCAAGCATCTTGGGCTGTATGCGTATAAGGCGGATTTTCTCGAAAAGTTTGTAGCGCTCCCTCCCAGCCAGTTGGAGCAGATCGAGAAATTAGAGCAGCTGCGGGCGCTGGAGAATGGTTATCCCATAGCAATCGTGGCAACGGATGATCCGACGATTGGAGTCGATACGCCAGAAGACGCTAAACGCTTCGAGCAACTACTCGGGGGCTAAGCTAAAGAAACTAAATCTTCCCGGCCTTCCGTTTCGCTACGAGCTGGTAGAAATGCTCAAACAAGGGGTCGGCGTCATTCGGGCCGGGGGCGGCCTCCGGATGATACTGCACACTGAATACCGGCAGTTCCTTATGGCGCAGGCCTTCTACTGTTTGGTCATTTAAGTTAATTTCAGTCACGACGGCACTGCGGCTCTCCAGCGATTTCGGGTCGGTGGCAAAGCCATGATTCTGGGCGGTAATCGAAACCTTGCCGGTTTCTAGATTTTTCACCGGTTGGTTGCCCCCGCGGTGACCAAATTTGAGTTTAAAAGTCGTACCGCCGAGGGCGTGCGTGAGCATCTGATGGCCGAGGCAGATCCCGAAGATGGGGTAATCCGGCAACAACCGGCTAACCGTCTGGTGGATGTAAGGGAGGGCGGCTGGGTCGCCCGGGCCATTGGATAAAAATACCGCATCCACGCCGTATTCGCGCACTTCTTCCGCGGTCGCGGTCGCGGGAAATACTTGTACTTCGAAACCATGGCGAACCAGTTTGCGGAAGATCGTGTATTTTGCCCCGTAGTCGAAGGCGGCGACTTTAAATTTCTTGGCTGGCGTGACCGTCGTGCCGCCGCGGGTACCGACGGGCAAATATTGGGTATTATGCCGCGTCGCGTCATCCGCGCCCCACAGGTAGGGCGATTGGCAGGTAACATCTTTAACGTAATCGCTGCCGGCCATATCGTGCCAGGCTTTGGCGCGCTGGACGGCCTCAGCGTCGCTCAACGGCAGGGTGCTGAGGCAGCATTTCATCGCGCCATCGACGCGGAGCTTTTTGGTCAAGGCGCGCGTGTCGATTTCGCTAATACCCGGGATATCATACTTTTTTAAGTATTCATCGAGGGACATCTTACTGCGCCAGTTACTGACGATTGGGGAGATCTCGCGTACCACCAAGCCAGAACATTTTGGGGTGCGGGATTCCTCATCCTCGCCATTGACCCCATAGTTACCGATCTGGGGCGCGGTCATGGTCACGATCTGGCCAAAGTAAGAGGGATCAGTGATGATCTCCTGATAACCGGTCATCGAAGTGTTAAAAACACACTCGCCGGCGATAGCGGCGTTGGCCCCAAAGGCTACGCCACGGAATATGCTACCGTCTTCCAGGGCGAGAATAGCGGGATTGGTCACTGGCATTAAAGCCCGACGAAAAGGGCTTCACTGGCCCCTGCCAAGTGTATTAGCGGAAAATTTGTGCCACTGAACGTAATGAGGGGCTGGTGGGGCGTAGGACGGCGCGCCGGAGGGGGCAATTCCCCCGTTTGACAGAGTTAGGAATCCAGCTACGACTTAATTCTATCCATGGTCTACATTGACGACCGCTTCACTTGGTTTGAAGGCCAGGGGCTGTGGCAACATATTCCTGAATCTGATTGGCAGGACTGGTCTTGGCAGCTGAAGAATCGGTTGACCACGATCGAGCAATTGGAGCGTTACCTAACGCTGACGCCCGAGGAGAAAGCCGGCTGTCTTTTCGCCAAAGAGAAGCTCGCGCTCGCGATCACGCCTTATTTTTTCAACCTCATCGATCGGACTGACCCCCACTGTCCTATTCGTAAGCAGGTCATTCCACGAAGCGATGAGATGGTGGTTTCTTCTGGGGAGATGTTAGATTCTCTGGGCGAGGACGAACATTCTCCCGTGCCCGGTCTCGTGCATCGCTATCCCGATCGGGTGTTGTTTTTAGTGACCGATCGCTGTGCGGCTTATTGTCGCTATTGTACGCGGAGTCGGCTCGTGAGTAACGCGCAGGACTATAATTTTCATCCTGAATACGAGCAGGCGCTTCGTTACATTGAGGCGCATTCCGAGGTGCGCGATGTGCTCTTGTCGGGTGGGGATCCCCTTTTGTTGTCGGATAAGAAGCTCGATCACTTGCTTGGCCGGCTGCGCGCCATCAAGCACGTGGAGTTTATTCGTATTGGGTCACGCGTCCCCGTTTTCTTACCGCAGCGCATTACCCCAGAGTTGGCGGAAATTTTTAAGAAGCATGGCCCGATCTGGATGAGCCTGCACATCAATCACCCCAAGGAAGCGACCCAGGAATTAAAAGTAGCGTGCGAGCGACTTTCTTTTGCGGGGGTGCCGCTGGGTAACCAGAGCGTACTGCTGAAAGGCATCAACGATGACGCCGAGGTGATGCAGGCGCTCGTGCACCGCTTGCTCCGCATGCGGGTGCGGCCTTATTATATTTACCAAATGGACCTGATCACCGGCGGGGCCCACTTCAAGGTGGATGTGCGCAAGGGCATTGAAATTATCCGTGCACTCCGTGGGCATACGACCGGTTACGCGGTACCCCAATATGTCATCGATGCTCCGGGCGGCGGCGGCAAAGTGCCGATCAATCCTGATTACGTGCAGGCGATCACCGATGATGAAGTGATCTTTAAGAATTTTGAGAGTAAGCTATTTCGGTATCCACTCAAGGCGTCGCCGAACAAGGCCCATGCTGGTTTGGTGCTGCCAGCGGAAATGCATTTGTGAAGGTCTAGGCGAGCGGATGGCGGCCGGCGGAAAGCTTTAAAACACGATTCCTCGTATACAGATTCAGGACAACGCGCTTGTTCAATATACAGATTTATGACACTGCGCTTGCTAAATCGATTAAATCGGCACGACTTTATAATTATTAAAGTATTATAGGTTAAACAATTATGAAATTTATTAGTGAAAAGTCTCCGCTAATAAATTTCGCAAAATAATTCCAACGTTTTCTGCTAAATTGCGTCTATCCCCGTGATAGCAGTGATCGTTCATAGCGAAACATTGTTTGTAGTTATCAGGTGTTTTAGGTTATTAAGGGGCCGCTCGCAAGAGAGGCCCCTTAATATTTTAGCTGGCTAATCTTTTTTTAAAATAAATTCAACGTTTCTGCATTAACGCCGTCTTACTCATTGTAATTAGTTTTGAGTTTATAGGTTTGCTTGGTGTTAGGTCATGCAGGGCGCCCCGTCAGGGGCGCCCTTCATGATTTATAGGGTTCGCTGGTCAGGCGGCCGAGCCAGGCCGGCACAGACCACGAGAGGCATCAAAATCGAACAAGGCATTATCAACCGCGAAGGGTTCGCACGCTTCGCGTAGCTTCCTGTCCTGCGCAGTTATCTTCCATTTTTTGCTTTTTGCGGCCAATCGTACGACGGAATTAAGTTTAATCTCATTCAGTGGTTGACCCAAAATAAATCCCTCCTGAGCCTGCGGTTGCTCGTAGGGGTGTCCTCCGCGGAGGACTGAGATTGCGGCTCGTTCGGCTGTTCGACCCTCTGAACCTGAAACGGATCATACCGGCGAAGGAAACAAGCAAGAGAGTGCCACGGCACTCTCGGTTTCACTTGCGGTGGGTCAATTTTGGGTTGGGCGCCAACTCTATGCTAACTCGGACCCCATGGTTTTATTTTATTCTGACGCTGTCGGCCGCCGCCGCTAGTGCGCAAATTTCGCCCGCTGCCGCGCGTGAGCCGGCACCCATCGCGCTGGCGCCCCTTCGCGTCACCGCAGATGTCTGGGCCTCGCCTCTCGCGCGCATGCCGGCAAGCGTATCGGTCTTCGATGAGACCAGTCTTCGCGCAGGCGCCGTGCGGCATTTTGGCGATTTGGTGGATCAGATGCCCAATCTTACTTGGACGGGCGGCACCTCGCGCCCCCGCTATCTGCAGATTCGTGGACTGGGGGAAAATTCTCAATACGAGGGCGAGACGCCCGACTCAGCGGTGCGCTTTCTAATCGATGATTTTGATTTCACGGGCTTAGGGACCATCGGCAGTACGTTTGATGTGAGCCAAGTCGAGGTGCTGCGCGGCGCACAGGCGGGCGCGTTCGGAGCGAACGCGGCCGGCGGGGTGGTGCGGCTGGTGACCAATGCCCCGACGCCATTCTGGGCGGGACAAGCCGAGAGCAGTGTGGGCAGCGCTGCTTTGCGTACCGGGAGCTTAGCGTTCGGTGGTCCACTCGTAGCGGCCCGCCCGGAGCAATTCATGGCGCGGGTTGCCTTGCAGCAAACTTCGAGCGACGGTTTTCGGCGCAATGTGACATTGAACCAAGCGACGAACGCGCGGGATGAATTCACGGCGCGGGTCCGGCTCACGTGGAATCCGCAGCCCCTCTGGACTTGGGCCGGTGCGGCGATCGCGGCTAATTTCAATAACGGCTTCGATGCCTTCGCTTTGGATAATAATGGTCGCTTCACTTACAGCGATCAGCCTGGACGCGACGAACAGCGCTCGCTCGCCGCTAGTTTGCGTGGCACGTACCGCGGTTGGGCCGCTGCGCGCTTCACGACCGTAACCAGTGGCGTGCACTCCCGTTCAATTTATAGCTATGATGATGACTGGACTGCGGCCTCCTATGCCGGGTTCAGTGATCTGCGCCGCGAGCGCACGGTACTAAATCAAGAACTGCGGCTCGACTCAGAGCCTCTGGCTGCGTCGGAGAAGGGCGCTCGTTGGACCCTGGGAGCTTTTTTCTCGAGTACGGCGGAAGCTAGTCAGTATGTGGGGCAAGATCCTTACAGCCGGCGTGGCCTCGCTACGCAGTATGACGCGCGAAACGCGGCCCTGTTTGGTCAGTGGGGGCACAATTTTACCGCGCGCACGCGACTCGTGGTTGGCCTGCGGGCGGAGCGCATCGCGCTCACGGGTAACGGCAAGAAAATGCTCACGTATCTTAATCCGAGCGCTACCGAGCCAGTCGTCACACTGGCGCCCCGTTTTAGCGACATCTTGCCTGGGGGTAAGTTAACGCTCGAACATGAATTGAGTGATCATGAATTTGCCTTTCTGGCACTGACGCGGGGCTACAAGGCGGGTGGCATCAATATTGATGCGCGAATTGATCAAACCCAAGATCCTCTGACCTACGCCAGTGAGTATCTCTGGCAGTATGAAGCTGGATTGCGGGGGCACTGGCTGGAGCAGCAACTGACCGGAGAGATCACCGCCTTTTTGATTCAGCGGGCGAATACCCAAATCCGGGATTCGGCCGGGTTCGGTGGGAATTATCGTTTTTTCACTGATAATGCTCAGCGCGCGCAGGTTGCTGGCGTAGAGGCGGCGGGGAGTTATGCCCTCACTAAAAAATGGTCGCTGCGCGGCACGCTGGCGCTGATGCAATCTCATCTGCAACCTTTCACTCTAGCGAATGGCAATGTGGGTGGAGGGCGGACGCTCCCGAACACACCCCGTTACGGTTATACTTTTTCTACGAGCTATCGTCCTGCATCGGGTTTTTTCGCTTCCGCCGAATGGGTCGCCCGTGCACAGCAATTTGATTCGAACAATCAAAACGAGTTCCGCCGAGCATTTCAGGTTATTAATGCCACGTGGGGTTATGCGTGGCGGACGTGGACCCTGACGCTCTGGGGCAAAAATCTGCTCAATGAAAAATATGATCAACGGGTCTTTTTCTTTGGCAATGAGGATCCCGACTATCTTGAAAAACGTTACGAGGATCGGGCTGCGCCCCGCCAGATCGGGTTAACCGCGGCTTATCGCTTTTGATCAAGAGGCGGGTGATCGCTGAGGTTTGCAGCCCCAGCGATCGCGCGAATTTTGTAAAGCAAAGTGATTCGCATGCTGAACCCGGGCCGTTATTTTTTGGACACGGGCGTGGTTACCGCTCCTGGGATAGTGCCGGCTTTGATAATGAACATCTCATCGGGCTTCAGATATTTTTTGGCGACGCTGTTCACTTGTTCGAGGGTTAACGCCTCGATCACCTGAGGATATTGATCCAGCCAAGTCTGATCGTAGCCACGGTGCACGGCCATTAACAGCGCACCTGCGAGGCCGTCGGTGGTGGCAAGCCCCACCTTGAAGCTGCCCACCAGATTAGTTTTACGGTAAGCGAGCTCATCCGGGGTGATACCTTTTTCATGCCACTTCGCTAATTGGGCTTTAGCTGAGGTGATGCCTTTTTCTAGAAGGGCTGGCGCAAATGTAGCGGTCAGGCGCCAGTCACCATCGCTGAAGGTATCCTTCGTTACGTTGGAATAAATGCCATACGTAAGGCCTTCCTTATCGCGGACCGTCTGCATCAGCCGGCCCGAGAAACCACCCCCACCAAGCACCGCCGTGGCTACTTTTAGTGCCTGGTAGTCTGGATCGCTATATTTGAGTCCGGTGGTTTGGCCGATGACAACAGAGACGCTGGTTTTGCCAGGGATAAAGACATTTTGATTTTTAGCGGAGTCGGTTGCGGTGGCCTTAGCGGGATGATGAAGTTCAACACCACCGGTCCAGCCATGGAAGCTAGTCGTTAAGGCAGTGCTGATGGCCGTCGTATCAACATCACCCACGAGTACTAACGTGCAGTGCGCTGGGCCGTAATATTTAGCATGGAACGCTTTAATTTCTTCAATGGTAGCACTGGCGATGGCGGCCAAATATTCATCGGTCGAAGGCTCGTGATTCGGATGGCCTGCGGGATAAGCGGCCCGGTTAAAAGCGTCGCCGGCGCGGAAATCAGTATTTTCAAGTTGGCGCTGTAGGCTGCCCGCGAATTGTTTTTTTGCTTTGATCAGTTCCTCTGCGGCGAGCGCAGGATAGCGAAGCTGTTCTGCGATAAGTCCAATGACGAGGGCGACATCTTTTTTAAGGCACTTCGCTGTGATGTTCAGCATTTGGGCGCCGGCACGGAAGGAGATGCTTGCGCCCACGCGTTCAAGTTTCTCGGCGATCGCAAATTGATTCTGAATCGTCGTGCCTTGCTCGAGCAACATCCCCGCGAGGGTGGGAATAGCCACGTTGCCGTCGCCAGCAAAGATATCCCCGGCTGGTAACGAGCCCTCAATGGTGACGACGTCATTCACTCCGGTTTTATAAATCAGCACATCAAGTCCTGCGATTTTGGCGCGTTGCACCTGGGGCGCAATCTGCGCGAATCCAGCGGAGAGCAGCAGGCTGAGTGAGAGGCAAAGAAAAGTAATAAATTTCATGAGAAAAGTACGGTTAGGAATTTATTTCGCGCTCGATTTGGTGGCCACTGCTGGGGCCGAGGGCGTTTGGGGGATAAACCAGCCGGTCGTGCTTTGATCGACGTTGAGATATTTATTAGCCACGCGCAGCACATCGGCGGGGGTGACCTGCTGGAGAGCTTCATCCAGCGTCACGTAAAGCGTCCAGTCTCCCGCCGCGATAAATTCATTAATTTTTCCAGCGATCGCGAACGAGCCATCTCGTTGATAAGCAGAATCGGCGAGCGCCTTGGCGATTGCCGCTTGGACTTCCGTGGCAGTCACCCCGTGCTGTTTAAGTTTTTCGACTTCATCGACGGCAATCTTTTCAACTTGCTCATGGCTCGCGCCCGGAGCGAGGGGGATGAAAGTAAAATGCAGCGAGGGATCACGCAGCGCGAAGGGTCCCGTGAAAACGCCGGTGGAGAGATTCTTGTCCGTGAGCTCGCGATAGAGTCGGCTGTTTTTGCCGTCACCGAGAATAGACCCCAGGATGGCAAGGGCCGGAAAATCAGGGTGCGTGGCCGCCGGAGATTTGTGCGCGATGGCAACGACGCCTAGCTGGCCTGGGCGTTTTACGACCACGCGGCGCGGGCCCGTCTGCTCTGGTTCTTCAGTATATACTTGAGGGATGGGGCGCGGGGCGCGGGTGATGACGCCGTAATGCTGTTTGATCAACCCGAGGGCCTCGGCGCTCTGAAAGTCGCCGACCAAGGTAACGGTCGCATTGTCCGGCCAATAGAAGGTGTCGTAAAATTCGCGCAATTTTTCGATAGTAACTTTTTCAATATCTGAGCGCCAGCCAATGGTATTGTGATGGTAAGGATGGGCGACGTAGGCGGCCGCAAAAATCTCCTTGATGAGCGATTGGATGGGGCTGTTCTCGCCGCGCTCAAATTCATTGCGCACCACCGTCATTTCCGGTCGGCGATCAGACTCGCGCAGAAGTAAGTTGCGCATGCGGTCGGCTTCCATGCCGACCACCATCGCTAACTGGTCGCTGCCTAAATTTTCATAATAATTAGTGCGATCGAGATAAGTCGTCGCATTAAATTGTGCGCCGGTGCGAGACAGCAGCTGATCAACGGAGTTGCCCTTGTCGCGGTTATAATTGACGGAACCCTTGAACATCAGGTGCTCCAGTAGATGAGTTGAGCCCGTGGTGCCAGTAACCTCGTTGCGCGAGCCCACGTGGTAAGTTACCATGAAAGTAATGACGGGCGCGGAAGTCTCGGGGATGAGCAGCACCTGCAGGCCGTTGGCATCGAGGGTATATTCATCGATCCCGCCGCGGGATTTTACATAGGTGAAGCCCTCTACGGCCGCGGGGGTCGCCCGCAGAGCGGTCACAGCTACGAGTAAGATGAAGGCTAGCTGGGGTATTTTAATCATAAGAAAAGGGGATTAATTAAGTTCGTGTACTTGAGCACACGGTCGGGCTGCTGCCAATAGGACAAAAGGAGCAAATGGGGCGCTGAGCGGTCCGTTAACATCGCGAGCGTCATAGCGGTCGATGACGCCGTACAGCAGCCAGGTAATGGCGGTGGAGTAGGCGGTCATGCAGACCGCTGGCAGAAAAAACATCGGCCGGCTGCGGCCTGCTGCTGGCGCACCCCGGCGAGCAAAGCGAAGACATCATGCTCGGGGGAGGTTGGGCTCGTGCCGGGCGCCGCATTAAGTCGTTCGAATTGGGCGGTTTTATGACAACATTTCTGCCGGGTAGGCTCGGGGGAAAGGGACATGGCTTTATTCAAAGGCTCTGGCCCAAGATTTTTTGGCGGAGGTGAGTGCAGCGCAATTTTGCTTCAGCATTGCGCACCGCCATGCCGTAGGCCGCTGGCTCGCCAACGATGAATACTTTTTTTCGGCCCCGCGTAATCGCCGTGTAGATCAAATTGCGCTGGAGCATCACAAAGTGCGCTTTGAGTAGCGGGACAATGACGATGGGATATTCGCTGCCCTGTGATTTATGAATGCTGATGGCATAGGCTAGGCCGAGATCACCAAATTCATTGCGCTCAAAGGTATGCTGGGCGCCGTCGAATTCGGCGGTCAGCGTTCCCTTAACGCCATCAATC
>SXZN01000085.1 GCA_005787865.1 Opitutaceae bacterium
AGGCCCAAGCGTGGCCGCCAAGCAGGCGGCGGCCCACCCGCTCCTCTTAGCCTTGAAAGGTCGTGAGCAGGTCTGCGTAAATTTTTGCGGAGTCGACCAAGTCTTTAACGCGAGCCCGTTCGTCGACGCCGTGATAATCGATGCCGCCTGGGCCATAGCCGACCGTGGGAATTTTTTTAACTTGCGCAAAAAAGTGCATATCATTAAAGCCGGTCGAGACTACAAAGTTCGTCGGTCGGCGGCGAATCCGCGTCACACTCGCTTGAAGCGCGGTGAATAGCGGATGACTCGGTGGCCGGTAGCACGAAAAATTATCGGAGATTTTACTAACAGTAATGCGGCACTGGGGAATTTTGCGGGCGGCTAATTTCAGGAAGGCGGTTAGCGCCCGTTCCGCGGTGCGGACATTCTCGTTGGGCAGAACCCGGCGATCGATGGTAAAGCTGGCCGCGGCGGGCACCGTATTGACCTTGCCGCCCTCTCCGGCGGAGAAAACGCCGCCAATGTTTATAGTGGGCCGAAGCATTTCGCCGTTCGGGGCGCGGAAAGTCTGGCGCGCTAATTGGCGCTTGTAGCTATTAAGGGCTAAAACCAGCGCCGCCATTTTTTCGAGGGCGTTGATGCCTTGCGTGGGCAGCGAGCCATGCGCGGCTTTGCCATGAACCTTGACGTTCAGCCAGACTACGCCATTATGACCGCAGCAGACGGCATTCCCTTCACCACCTTCACCGACCACGGCATAATCAGCGCGAAGTTTACTGTATTGAGTGATCCAGCCGGTCCCGAGAGCGCTATCAGTCTCCTCGTCCGCCACGAAGGAGACCTCGATATTAAAATTAGGGCGGACCCCGGTTTGCTGAAGCGCTTGGATGGCAAAAATAATACTCGCGATTGCCCCTTTCATATCAGCGGTCCCGCGACCATAGATCCAACCGCGCTCGATGATGGGGTTAAAGGCCGTGCCATGCCGCCACTTACCCGAGACGGGGACGACGTCGTAGTGAGCGTTAAAGTGGATGGTTTTTTTGGCGCCCGTATCCCAGAAGCCAATGACGTTGTAACGCGGGTAAGCGAGCAGGTCAGGCAGGGTTTTCTTTTGAAGCGCGCGGGGAATCGGGATTCGCCGAACTTTAAAGCCGAGATCTTTTAACGTGGAGGCTAATAGCAGCGTGAGCGGCCCGTAATTTTCTCCCGGGGGGTTAACCGTTCGCAGCCGAACAATTTTTTGCAGAAAAGCAGTTAATTCATCTGTCCGGCGGTCGAGATAAAGCCTCGGCGTAAGTTCGCTCGGTAATTTATTGGCCATGGCTAAAATGGGTAAAGAGAAGTTTGAGGGCCACGAGGGCCGCCATGAAAAGAAACAGGGGTCGGACAAAACGCGCACCGCGGGTCATGGCCAGATGTGCCCCCAGTCGGCCGCCGAGTAATTGACCCGCGCCCATGGTTAGGCCGGGCAACCAAAGCACGGTGCCGGCGATCGCAAAATAAATTAGCGCAGAGATATTACTCGCAAAATTCATCACCTTGGTGTGGCCCGCCGCGCGGACGAAGTCATGACCCAGTAGGGTCACGAAGGCGACGGTCCAAAACGAGCCAACGCCAGGACCAAAAAACCCATCATAAAAGCCTAAACCTAAGCCGAAGATTAAATAAAAAGTGAGCGCCTCCATGCGGTGGTGCCGGCTATTTTCTCCGAGTTGCGGCCGAAAAATCATATAAACGACAATGCCCCCCAGCAACCAAGGGATCACGGCACTAAGAAAATGGGGATCAAGCAGTCGCATAGCGCCAGCCCCGCCTAAGCCGCCGAGGGCGGTTAGGGCAAACCCTAGGCCGCACTCGCGGAGGTTCACCACTCCGCGCCGGACAAAACTCCAGGCCGCTGAAGCTGAACCAAAAGTTCCCTGCAACTTCGAGGTTGCGAGCGCGAGTGGGGCTGGGATCCCCAGCCCGAGCAAGGCCGGTAAAGCAATGAGGCCGCCGCCGCCGGCAATCGCATCAACCGTACCCGCAACTAAGCCGGTGGCGAAGAGGGCAGGATAAGCCCAAAGGGGAATTTCAGGGACGGTGAGCATAGCAACCGTAGTTTGCAGGTCGCGGTTAATTTTGACAGCGCGGAGTGTTGACCCACCATAATTGGCTATGGCCGTGCCTGATTTACGAAATTTATTTTGGTTAGCGTGGCAGGCGAAAAAAGGCCGCTGACCGCGGTGAGGCAGTCGGGCTTGGTTATGATGGCTAGGCCCGCGGCTTAATTATGCCACGCTTGGTCCCATCCCTTCCCGCGGAGCCCCCATCGGGTGATAGTGATTCAGCCAACGGCAGGGAGGTGGTTAACCTTAATTCCGTCTTACGCTCCCTCGCCCCCATTCTCCGGCAAGTAGCTGGTAACAAAGTCGCACTGGAGCTGCGCTTGGCCTCTGATTTAGGGCAGACGCGCATCACCCCGACGCAATTTCAACAGGCTTTATTAAAGCTTTGTGTGCATGCGAAAAAAATTATGCCGGCGGGGCGCTACATTGCGCTCACCATCAGCGATCCCGCGCAAGGGTTGACGCCCGGCGTGGTCGAAAATCTTTTAGAGTTTATCTATACCGGGAGTGATCGAGGCGCTAAGCCAGCCCACCGTTACCAGCACGTCTACCGCACGACGGCAGAGTTAGCGGGGGTACTTTATTTGCCTGAGACGATGGAGGCCGAGGTGACGGCGCGCAGTCGGCTAGCGCGATCACCCCTCGCGCGCGGGCCGGAAACACTGCTCATCATAGAGGCGGATGCAGCTTTGCGTAAAATGATCACCGGTCTGCTAACCATCGATGGCTATCAGGTGAGCGCGGTGGCAACAGCGGCCGAGGCCCAAGGCCAGCTCGCCGGCCAGCGGCCGCTCTCGCAGTTGGTGCTCATGTCGGGTGGGGGCCAGGCTGAGACGAAGTTTGTCCGGCAGCTCTTGGCCGCCAACAAACAGCTACGCATAATTAATACTTCCGCGGAATACCCGTGGCGCGGTCTGACGGATATTCCTGAGCAGCACCGGCGGCATTTGCCCAAGACCTTTGCGTTGAGCATTCTTTTAGCGCAGATCCGGGTTTTACTCGATGCGCCGACTTGACGCCATTCGGAGAGAAAAAATTCATTTGGCCTTTTTGAAATAGCGGTAAATCTAAGTGGCGTGCATCTTCTTCCTGTTCGTACCGCTGGTGCTGCGGAAAACATGGCCCTCGATTTTCTGTTATTGCAGCGCTACCCCACCGTCAGCGTGCCGCGCTTTCGGCATTATGAGTGGCGGGGGCCCGCTTACACTTTTGGCTATAGCCAAAAAATAGAATTCGTGCGCACCCACTTGCCTGCGGCGGAAAGTTTCGACCTTTGTCGTCGGCCGACCGGCGGCGGCATGGTTGATCATCGCACGGATTGGACTTACGCATTGGTGATCCCGCGTGGCCACGAACTTTACGACGCGCGGGCCGCGCTCTCGTACCGCATCGTGCATGAATGTTTAGCGGCTGCCTTAGTGGCTTTAGGCCAGCCCGCGGAGGTGAAGAGTCAAAGCGTCAGCTTGCCTGCTGAAGGGGGCGCTCTCGCTAGCTCGGGCCAGCCGCTTAGCGACATAGCCCAGCCCGGGGTATGCTTTCAGCGCGCAGAACTTTACGATGTGGTCCAGGCGAGTCGCAGAGTTAAAATTGCGGGCGCGGCGCAGAAACGCAATAAGCACGGCTTGCTCTTTCAGGGCTCAATTGAAAAAGGGAGCCTTGGCCCGATCGATTGGGATTTATTTTTGGAAAAATTCACCACCGGTATAGCTCTAGCCCTTGGCACAACCGCGCAGCCCACGCCTTGGCCTGAGTTACATGAAGACGAAGTGACTGGGCTTACCGAGCAATACGCCTCGGCAGAATGGACCGAATCGCGTTAGTCTGTATTTAAAAGTAATTTTAGCTGGGCGGTATTTCCTGCCGTCTCCGTCTTTGACTAAGAGCGCGGGCCTGCTATTCCTATCGCCTTATGAAATTATATCGTGCGATCGCTTTAATCCTCACGGCGGTAATGGCAGCGCAAGCTTACGCCGCCGATTTACGTCCGATCACTCCGCAAGATCTGTGGGCAATGAAGCGACTGGGCGCTCCCGCGCTTTCTCCTAATGGGCAGGTGGTCGTTTTAAGTGTGACCGACTGGTCGATTGAAAAAAATAAGAGCACCGCCAGTTTATGGTTAGTGCCGGTGGCGGGCGGCACGGTGCGCCGCCTGACGACTATGGCAGCGAGTGATAGCGCCCCCACGTGGAGTCCGGATGGACAGCGCATCGCTTTTATTTCCAAGCGGGGTGATGATGAGAATGCGTCGCTCTATGTATTGCGCATGGATGGTGGCGAACCCGAGAAAATCCTTGAGCTTCCTTTTAGTGTCTCGAGCCCTCACTGGCTGCCCGATGGGCAAAGTATCATTGTGGCGACAACCGTCATTCCAGAGTTGGCGGGTAGTTTGGCCAGCCCTGATTTAGCGGCGATGAAGAAAGAAATTAAGCGGCGAAAAGATTCCAAGATGACCGCGAAGGTTACGGAAGATCGCCAATACCGCTATTTTGATCACTACCTCACAGATAATTTAGCCAACCGGCTGGTCCGCGTAGATCTCACCACTAAGGCTGTGCAGGATCTCACTCCTCACTGGAGCCGTCTGTTTACAGTGAGTGGCGAAATTGGCTACGATCTTTCCCCTGATGGAAAAAGCATCGCGCTGACAATTAATACGACTCCGCCTCCTTATCAGGCGTTTCCTAACCATGATATTTATTTGTTAAGCGTCGATGGCTCGGGGGCGATGAAGAACTTAACCCCTGAAAATAAAGCGGATGATGGTAACGCAATTTTTTCCCCGGATGGTCACACGCTCGTTTTTAGCCGGCAAGAAACCCCCTATTACAGTGGGGAATTTTCCAAACTCTGGCGCTACACGCTGGCGACGGGTAAAAGTACTCCGCTGACAGAGGCCTTAGACTACGGCATCGAGAGCGCTAGTTTTTCTGCCGATGGGCAAACGCTCTGGATTACGGCGGAAGAAAAAGGTGTTTTGCCAATTTTCCGGATGAACGCAGACGGAACAGGGCTAACCCCAGTTTATTCCGCTGGTACGTCCACGGCGGTTGATACTAAAGCCGGCGCCTTGGTATTTCTGAATGACAATACGAGTCGTCCAGCCGAACTTTTTACGCTCGATCCAGCCACAGGACAGGCGCGGCAACTCACC
>SXZN01000086.1 GCA_005787865.1 Opitutaceae bacterium
CGGAGCAACCTGACGAATCGTCGGGCCATCCACCCACTCACCCCGCAGGGTTACCGTTTGCGGATCTGCGGGCAGCCCGCGTTCGTTACGATGAATCTGCGCGACCAGTGACTCGACCGCGACCTTGCCCTGCAATTCAGGACGTAGCTCTAAGCCCGCACAGAGACGGGTCCGTTCGTTCCAATTTAAATTAAAGTAACCCGTATGGCTCGGGACCCCGCAACCGGCCGAACGCAGCCAGGCGACCGCCTTGTCCACGCCGGGGGCATTTCCGCGCCAAAATTCGGTGCGCTTCACGCCAGTGGCGAGATCCATATTTGTCGGTGACGGGATAAGCTTTTTCGAGCCACTCGGAGAGTTAGTCGGAGTGATGCGTTGAGGTTGGGGTGGTGGTTGTGGTTTGTCGATCTTTGACGGAGGGTGGCCGGAGGCCAACCGGAGTCGGGGATCAAGAGAGTTGGGCGGCGTAGTGGACTGGGCTGCGGTAGCCGAGTTTGCTGTGGGGCCGCACGGTGTTGTATTGGATCCGGAAGTCTTCGATGACGACGTCGGCCTCGGTCACGTCAGGAGTAACTAACTCCAGCGCCAAGGCTGGCTTGCCCTGCTGGGTCAGTTACTTGGCGAACCCGCGACGCCTGTTTACTAGGTAACAGTTGCGATGCATAACGACCTGCTTTCGGGTCATGTATCAGACGGATTTAGTTAAGGGAGCTGAACCAGTACCAATTTTATTCCATAGCATCAATCGTTGCTCGATTCCCATGAAGACCATTTAGCTGATATGCGATTTACGGCCATGAGCTTTTCAAATAAATCTCCATATTGTTGCTCGATCATACCTTTATTACCAGCGACTCGATCAGCAAGGAATTCTGCACCAATATTGCTGTAACTGTTACCTCGCCCTGAGAAGCCAGCCATGCCATGAATGTTTCGAGTTGGATCGAAGGTGCCGACCAGTGGCAGGCGATCGGCGGTAAAGCTCTGCAGTCCGCCCCAGCGATGCGAAATACGCGCTGAGGCTAAGGAGGGAAATAGTTTTTTGAATTCCAAATCTAGTCGTCGTTGGTGCATGACTGAGGGGCTGAATCCCTCGCTCTCGAGTTTAGGATGCGGATTCCCTTGTTTGTCAAATTGCCGAAATAGACTGTCCGGTTCATCGCGTACGCGGCCTCCGCCAAACAACAAGCGATAGCGTCCATCTTCTTCTGGGATTTCTCGCCACCATGCCATTGCAGTGCCAAAACTCCCCCGGCACGGTCTTTGCGGGAGAGGTTCGGTAACAAAAACTTGCCCCCTTTCCGCCCGCATGGCCGGCGCTAAGGCAGGGACGTGCTGTGGGACAAGTGCGTTTGTAAGTAAAAAGACATGTTGCGCAGTCACGTTGCCATAGGTCGTCACAATATTTACGCTAGTGCCGGCTTGCTCTATTCGAAGCACACGCGTGTTTTCGAATAATCTGATATGACGACTTCTGGTAATACCTTGCGCTAAACCTATCGCGAATTTTCCGGAATGGAACTGGCTGTCCTTGGGGTAAAATAGCCCGCCTGCGTAAAGCGAATTACCGCCTCTAGATATTGCGGAACTCTCATCCATCCACTCCGCTTTTAGTCCATCCTTTTGCATAAGCTGAGCATCCAATTTATAGCCACTCAGTAGCATCTCCCATCCCTCTACATCCCTTCGTGCGAGCATATGAAATCCCTCTTTTTGGAAATCGCAGTTGATCCCAAGTTCATCCATTTGCGCTTCCATTAGCTCAAGATTTAAGGAGCCCAATTGCCAAAGACGGTGCGCATAACGTTGTGCGTGAGCCCCGCAAGTGGATCGAAGGGCTTCGATCGTCTCAGCGTAGAGGGTGTTAGGGCCCACATTAATACTACCCTGATTGCGGCCTGAGGCTCCTTCGCCTGCCTGCGCTCCCTCTAAGATTACCGAAGAAATTCCTCGCTTGGCAAGTGCATGGGCTAATTTCAAACCACTTATTCCTGCTCCAATGATAACGATATCAGCATTGATATCGCCTCCTAGTTTAGGGAAGTATGGCCGCTTAAGGTCTAACCAAAAAGGCTGTCCAAATTTTTCGAGATCATTCATATAAAATTATATATTAGTATACAATAATGGTATCGGCATAATCAAGCAATAATATATATGGGGGCGCAGGGGATGTGCCGCGTCTAATCGGACGATGATGGAGAAGCTAAGCGACCTTAAGCAGAGAAAGATTTCTATGAAGCGAGTGCGAGCCGCCCAGAATATCGTAAGCGCAGATCATCAAGGCCATTACTAAAAGCCGGGCCCACCATTATATAAAAAAATCACCCAAGAAGGCTATTGCTACACCGCCATCCACTTCACCCCCAAGTCCGTGCTCCTGGCTTATTGCGCCGGTGGCCAAGGCGACCGCCACCGATTGAACCGTCTGCGTATTCGCAAGATCGATCTCGCCGCCTTCAAATCGGTCCTCCCGGCGGGGCGGTGACTGCAGCCGGGATCAATTGAAAGGTTAACGCCGCTTCCGGTGGGCGAAAAGCCACACTGATGTAGGGCGATACTTTGCCCCATAAATTTTGTCGCGCAAAGCAGGAAGCGGCGCGGCGTTAACGCTCGGCGGCTCCACTCGCTTTAACCAACGGCTCTGGATTCACGGCCAACAGCTCAACCTCAAAAATTAATCCTGATACTGGCGGGATAATCCCTGAGCGCATGCCACCATAACCGAGACTCGGTGGAATAAAAAAAATCGCCCGACCACCCGGCTTAAGCACGGGCATCGCGGCGGCCCATCCGGTGATCAACCGGTTAACGGTAAAATCTGAGGGCTTCCCGCGCTGGCGGGAGTCATCAAAAATTTTACCGTCCTTGAGCCGGCCAATATAATGCACGCGAACGCGATCGGCCAGTGTGGGGGCCACTCCCTCACCCGGCGTAATTATTTTAATCCCTAGCCCACTCGAACGCCATGCGATGTCCGCCGCTTGCGCGCTCTCCCCAAAAAGCTCGACCCGCCGAAGGGCCGCCTCATCAACGACGGGAACCACTGGGGCCACCGGCGGAGTGGGCCCGCAGCCCAATAAAATTAATGCGGCCCCCACCAGTAGCCCTGAGCGTAACAGTTGCATTCCTCAAGCTGCCACGCGCCGCTCCCTCGAGCAAGCCCCGAGGTATTTATGGCTGCGCCTCACTCTTTATTTTCACGGAAGCGAATTTTTGTAATAACTCAGGAAATGCGGCGCGAATCGGTGAAGCGGCCAAGAATTCCTCCGCCGCGGCTTTGGCCCCCCGGGCGCGTAAGCCAGCATAAACATGCAACTCAAACTGCAGCTGCAACTGATTGGCCTCAGTCGATAAACCGAAGGCGGTCAGCAAAAAAAGCAGCGCCTCCATGGTGGAATATTTTCCTTCCTGCTGGTGCTCCCGCAAGCCGTAGCGACTGGGCCCAGTCATGGGCAAGCGCACCAATCGACCCCAAGTAGCCGTCACCAAAGACATCCTCGCCGCCTCGCGCCAGCTGCCATCCAACAACAACACTTGCACCTCGGCCGGGGGAACGCCCGTGGGCAGCGGCTCGCCCCGCGGATGCAAAATCCACAGCGTACGCCCCGGCAGCGCGATCGTGTCTGGCGCCGGCGGTGTTTCGCTGCGGAAGAGATGGTGACGCGAAGCAGGCATCAACCGATTGATGAGCCGCCCCGTGCTCGAAGGCCTCCAATATTCGCGCTGATGAATGAGCACGTCGATCTGCAGCGGACAGGTCACCCCGTGATCCACTGCGCAAATGCACCAACGCGGGGCGAGGCGACACCGCTCACAGCGCCGCGTGCCTGCTAAAACAACGCTTCGAGCCATAGCCTCCATGAGGCCGCGCGTTGGGCGCGAGGTCAACTCTCGGAGCAAGCCCCGCCGTAATCCCAGCAATGACGAACAAAATTGGCGGCCAGAGAATCGCTATGCTTCAATCACCGGCGCAGGAAAAATCCTGCGCCGCTTCGGCCCCAGCGGAATGGAGCTGGCGGGACTCTCTGACTGGACACGCAGACCGCGGCGCCGATCACCACCGCGGAGCTCATTCTCAGCCGTGCGCCGCAATTGAAATTCCTGCATCCGCTGAAATAAATCGAGCAATTGCTTCGGCTGGGCGTAAACATCGAGCCCCGTTCGATCCAGCGCGACGAGCAATTCGTGCGTCGCCTCGAGCGTCGAAAGACAACCGGGTTCCGGCTGGCGCTTAATAACATAGCGGCTCGGCGCGGCGTTGGAAAACATGATCCGCGGAAGTTTTTGCAAACTGAGGCTTGTGCGCAGCATCGGCCGGACGAGTCGCCACGTGGCATCGAGTAAAAACACCACCAACCGCCGGCCGCCCAAATCGGCGACGGGTAATTCATTTTTGGAAAGATCGCGGGAGTCGGGCCCCGGATAGAGCAGCACGGGGAAATTTTGTAGGTCGTTGATCAAGGCCTGCACCGCCGCAAGCTCATCGAAGCTTAGACCCACATGGAGTTCACTATCGCGCAAACAGAGGTGGGTCAGCCGACCCGTGTTAGCCTTCACCCGCTTCTGTTCGTAAGGGTGCATCAAAAAGACAAACTTCGTGCGCGTCGGCATGGGCGTGATCGACCCGCACCAACAATGGGGGGCCGGCCAATAACAACGATAACACATCACACGACTCATGAGCGACTGACAATGCCACCACCGCACCGCGTGACCAGAGGTAAAAAACCAACCAATTTAAAGAAAGGCTGAGGGCCCTCAGGGAATACCTGGGCGATTATTTGCGCATGAAAACTCAGTGAGCTAGCAATTGCGCCCCCGCTGGATACGGCCGCGCGAGGCTACTCTTGCGTTATTGGTGGACATCATTTCTTTTAAAAAATCGTTATACCTCTCCCTTCATAGCTCTCGATAAGACCATGGAAAATAATACAGGCAGCACCGGCGGCAAATGCCCCTTCCCTCACATGCACGGCACGACACCTAAGCCGACCGCCGCGCCCACGAATGCCGGCGCTCGGTCTAACCGCGACTGGTGGCCCAATCAGCTTAACCTGAAAATGCTGCATCAGAATTCCGCGCTTTCCGATCCGATGGGCGCAGATTTCGATTACGCGAAAGAATTTAAGTCGCTCGATTTATCGGCGCTGAAAAAAGACCTGTATGCGCTGATGACAGATTCGCAGGACTGGTGGCC
>SXZN01000087.1 GCA_005787865.1 Opitutaceae bacterium
CACGATATCCGCTTTGTGCTGACCCCACGCGATCAGGATGACGCGCCGGGCGTCCAAGATCGAACGCACCCCCATGGTCAAGGCGTGCCGCGGGGTCGCCATATCTCCGCCAAAATCGGCCGCGGCATCGCGGCGCGTTAATGGATCCAAGGTTACCAATCGGGTGAGGGAGTGCCGAGGACTACCGGGTTCGTTGAAGCCAATATGGCCGGTGCGGCCGATGCCGAGCAGTTGTAAATCAATGCCGCCCGCCGCGCGAATGGCTTCCTCGTAGGCAGCGCAATGGCCATCGACCTCCGACTTGGTGACCGTGCCTGAGGGGAGGTGGGTACGCGCTGGATCGATATCCACTCGATCAAAGAGATGGGTCCGCATGAAGTGCCGATAGCTCTGGGGCTGTTCGGCGCCGAGGGGGTAGTATTCGTCGAGATTGAAAGTCGTGACGTTCGCAAAGCTCAGGCCTTCCTCGCGGTGCAGACGGACGAGCTCCGCGTATAAGCTGACGGGGGTCGAGCCGGTCGCGAGGCCCAGCACGCAGGCGCGGCCTTCGCGATTGCTCGCCCGAATGAGGGCGGCAATTTCTTGGGCCACGGCGCGAGCAGCCGCTAAACTGCCCGCGAATACGGCGACGGGCGAATGTTCGTGATGGTTGCGCTCGAGGAGGGAGGAGGAAATCATGGGCGTGCGGGCAGGGGAAATAAATCGCTCCCGATAATAAGGCTCGCCTCGTTTAGAACCAATAGCAGAAATGATGATGTTTTTAACATAAATGCTAACCCCGATTGCACCCCCGCTGAAAGAACTCGTCGCGCGTCTGCCGCAATCGCTGCATCCGTTGGTGGGGCGGTCGGCGGCAAAACTTCCGCTGCCGGACAATGTGGTTTGCTTTCAGCGCAGCACCGCCACCGATCTCAATAAAGCTCGGCGGGGGCGCTCACTGCATCATCGTTTCGTTTTAATCTTCGCGCTGCGCACGGCGGCGACGGTCTGCGTCGATGATCAGGCCATTCGGTTGCGCGCTGGGGAGGGGTTGTTGGTTTTTCCTTTTCAGTTCCACCATTACACCAAGGTCGCTCACGAAACACTGGCTTGGTTGTTTGTGACCTTTGAATCAACGGAGGTCATCGAGTTGGACGCACTGCGCTATCAGCCATTTGGATTAACGCCGCAGTTACGTTCCTTGGCGGCGGAGCTCGTGGAGGCTTATGAAACCGAACGCACGGCGGATTTACCTATTCTTATTCTCTCAATTTTACTCGCGCGGCTGCGAAGGCTTAAGCTGGCGGCGCCTACGACTGCTTTATCAGTGACCACCCAACCTGGTCTTTTGTTGCGCGTGAATCAATTGGCGCAGCGGAGCCATGAGCCGCCGAGTCTGCAGGATATGGCTCGCGCTTTGGGCATTAGCCCCAGCCACCTCCGCGCGCGGTTTCGGGCTTCATGCGGCGTTAGCATTGGCCGGCATTTGCGTCATCTGCGACTGGAGCAAGCTTGTGGTCATCTCCGGCTCGGGCCCCAACGGGTATCGGAGATCGCGGAGCTTTGTGGATTTAGTTCTATTTACAGCTTTAGCCGTGCGTTTCGTGTGGCCTATGGCGTTTCCCCATTGGCCTATCGACATAGTGGTCGGTCAGTTCCACGTGCTCGTCGAGATTCGCCCGGTGGCCGCCGGCGATAGGCGATAAATTATTGTAAATAGCTATTCGGCGCACTCATCTAATGCAGTTTAATAGCATATGTTGAAATCTGGCGGTTATTTTGTCTTGGAGTTAGCTCAATTTCGCTTCTGATTTTAGCCCCTTTATAGCTAGGACCTAATCTGGAGCCACGCTCCAATAACCTACCACACCTATGAGCCAACCTAACCTACCTCGCCTGACTTCATTGCAGGCTGTGCTGTTGCGGATCGCCGCCAGCCTCTTCCTGTTCACTGCCAGCTTCACTTTGCAGGCGGTTGATGCCCTTGCCAGCCTAGCGACCCCTAAAGGTCCGGCCGAGCGCATTGTTTTGGAGAAGGTCGTCGTCACCGGTTCGATGATCAAGCGGATCGCTAACGAAGGCGCTTTGCCGATGGAGACCATCACGCGTCTGGATATGGATCAACAAGGCATCGCCAGCGCGGAGCAGTTGATCTCGCAAATTAACATCAATGGTAACGGCCTCGATAATCTGGCGAGTAACGCCGACGTGGTCGCCGGAGCCCAGCGGGGCAATAACGGCGCCACTTCCGCCAATCTTCGCGGCCAAGGTTCCAATGCTACTTTAGTTCTCCTCAACGGTCGTCGCGTTGCCTCCCACGGCCTCAACGGCGGCGTCGTCGATCTCAACTCGATTCCTTTCCCCGCCATTGAGCGCGTCGAAATCCTCAAGGACGGTGCTTCCGCTATCTACGGTACCGATGCCGTCGGCGGGGTTATTAATTTTATCACGCGGACCGATTTTCGCGGGGTTCGCGCCAATGCTTCCAACGATATCACCCAAGAGGGTGGTGGCCGCATCAATCGTTATTCGGTGGTCGGCGGCTGGGGCGATTTAAATCAAGATAAGTGGAACCTCATGGCTTCCCTCGCGCTTTCGGATCATAAGGTCCTCCGGGGTGATCAACGTGATTTCATCAATACCTTCCAGCCCGATCGCGGCATTTCGCCCGACACGCGCGGGACCCCGATCGCCACAATTTTTGCGATCAGTTCCCTCTATAACGTCCTGAGCGCTGGCAGCACGACAACCGCGTTGCGCGGTACGGGTCCACTTGATCCCGTCAACGCGGCCCTGCGGGTCAACGGCATCAATATCATCGATCTCCCCACCAACACGGCTGGCTACGCCGGTTATGATGGCATGGGTCCTTACGATGAATTGCTTTGGAACAGCCCTTCGGCCAAATACGGCTCCGCCTGGGATACCGGTCGCGCGGCCGTGCTGCAGCAGCCCGTCAAGAACACCAACTTCGTCGGCCGGGGTTCGTTCAAACTCGGTGAGCATCTTCTTACGGTCGAGGCCGTCATCGGCCGTTCGGAATCAACCAAGAGCTTCTCGGCGAATCAGATTTCGAGCTCCACCGCGACGACCAACGCTTTCTATAATCTGGCTTACCCAAGCACCGGTTCTGACTACAATCGCGTCTTTAACGCCTTGGTCGCCTTCTTCCCTGCCTTGGAGGTTAACCGCGGCCAGCCCATCCCCTTCCGTTGGCGCGCGCAACCGGCCGGCAATCGTGAGATTTCCACGGTCAGCGACACCCGCCGTTTTCTCCTCAGCTCCGAGGGTCCGCTGTCCTTCCTGCAAGGGTGGGAATATCGCGCTGGCCTTGCCCAAGCGCAGAGCCAAGGCAAGTCGCGCTTGAACCGCGGCTACTTCTACGCCTATCCGTTCGCGGCCTTGATCAATAACGGCACGCTTAACCCGTTCTCTTACACCCAGAGTTCCGCCGCCCTGACGGCCCTTGACGCCGTCCGTGCTGATGGGGCTCAGCTCTACGGCGGCAAGTTCACCACCACCACGGCTGACTTCACGGCCTCAGGCCCAGTCTGGCGTCTGCCCGCTGGTGAAATGCAGGGCGCCGTGGGTCTCGATATTCGCAAAGAGGAATATTCCTTCGCGGGCGATCCACGTTCTGACTCAACTTCGGTGCAGAACTTTATCTTCAACGCGCCCTTCGATAATACCTTGGCCACGGCGGGTACGCTCAGTCGCGATATCAAGGCGATTTTCGCCGAACTGCAGATTCCTCTGCTCAAGACCCTCGACTTGAATGTTGCCGCTCGTCGCGACGACTACACCGGCTTCGGCAGCAGCACCAATCCGAAGCTGACGCTTCGTTTCGCCCCCACCGAAAAAATGCTCTTCCGCACGGCTTACAGCACTGGTTTCCGCGTGCCGACCTTTAAGCAACAGTTCGACCCACGCACCGAGAGCATCTACGCCGGTCTCGATTTGGTTAATCCCTACACCAACCTCGCGATCCCGGCTAACAGCATCCTGACCTATTCGGGCGGTAAGGCTACTTTGGATCCCGAGAACGCCAAGATGTACTCAGCCGGTATTGTGATCTCACCGCTCAAGAACATCACGCTGAGCGCTGACTGGTGGTCGATCAATCGCGATGGTACCATCCTGACACTCGGCGCGTCGGATATTTTGAAAAATTATCAGCTCTTCAGCAACGCCATCATTCGCGACAGCGCCAACTTGATTTCGGCGATCGACAGTCGCTGGCTCAATGCCGGTGAAACTTCGACCAAAGGCATTGAGTACAATGCTCGCGGAGATTTCGAAGTCTACGGTGGTAAGTTGGTCGCTGATCTTAATGTGACTCAGCTCATCGAGAAAAAATCTCGCCTGCTGGCCAGTGCCCCTTGGGGTAAAAGCGAAATCGGCCGCTTCACCCGCGCGAGCGACATCGGCTTGAAGTGGAAGTACTCCGCTTCGACTTCCTACCGGAAGGGCAAGTGGACGGGCCGCGTCAGCCAGCTTTATCGCGCCGGCTACATGGACTACATCGCCCCTGGCGTGCTTGCTGGTTTGGTGACACCAGCTAACTGGAACCCGAAGGTCGGTGAATATATTACCTACAACGCGAGTCTGACTTACCGTTGGAGCAAGGATCTCACCGTGATCGCTGGGATCAAGAACCTCTTCAACACCGAGCCGCCCTTCTCGGTCGCCTACGACACCAACACGGGTGCCGGCAGCAGCTGGGAGCCCCGAATCGCCGATCCTCGCGGTCGCGCCTTCACGCTCTCCGTCGATTACAAACTGCGTTGACCAACCAGCTCGCCGCTCGGCTTGAGCGGTCGCGCTGATATTTTACCGGGGCGGTCCAATCGGATCGCCCCTTTTTTTACTCATTTTCCTTCTCATCGATTCGCGCTGGAGCTGGCCCATCGGCCGGCGCTTAGTACCATTAAGATTGGCGGCGCACCGGCGGGATTTTGATTCACCTCACGGCTAAATTTAGCAAACAGAGAGTATCCGAGAATTTAATTACCAGCGAACACCACTCTTTATGTCCCTGCCTCCTGCCATTGCTGCCTTACCTGCCCGTACCGCCGAATTGGGTGCGCTGCTCGAGCGTTGGGCCAATATTAATTCGGGTTCCGGTCACGCGGCTGGGCTCGCGCGCATGAGTGCGGCCCTGCGGCTCGAG
>SXZN01000088.1 GCA_005787865.1 Opitutaceae bacterium
AGAAAAAAGTAGACGAGCACGCCTGTCACCGAGACATAGTACCAGATGGGAAAGGTGAATTTAGCCCAGCGTTTATGGGTTTCGAAATCACCTTTGATGGCGAAAAGGAAGGTGCGGGGCACCAGGTACGCGATCGAGATGGCGAGAATGACGTGCGAAATCAGCATCGTATAATAAAAGGCCCGCAGCGCGGGGCTTTCACCGCCGAAAGTGGTGTGGATGCCTTTCATCAGGATTTTATGCGTCACGTAACCCACCAGAAAAATAGCCGAAACAAATCCTGCGGTAAGCATACTGGCGCGGTGCGCTTCACGTTTTCCTTGTTTGATGAAAATAAAGCCGAGCGTAATCAGTACGGTGGCGGTGGCATTAAGCGCCGCATTCAGGGTCGGGATGTCTTGAATTGTCATGGGGGGAATAATCCAACGCAGCGCCCGCTGGTTAGGTCAATTAGAGTTTAAAGATCAACCGGTCCGCGACCAGCAGGCCGAGTAGCAGCGGAAGATAGGCAATCGAAATAAGAAATAGCCGCCGCGCTTCGGTTTCGCGCCGGTCGGGATTCAGGAAAATAATGGCAGACCAGAGAATCCAGCCTCCTAACGCCCCGGCTCCAGCGAAATAATACCAAGAACAATAGCCGAGGAGCGTCGGCATCCCGCTGGCGGCGAGCAGCAGCACGGTCCAGATGAGGGCGCGGCGGGAGACGCGGTGACCACTGGGGTCTACGACCGATAAAATTGGAAAATGGGCCGCGGCATAGTCTTTGCGGTAGGTCCAAGCTAAGGCAAAGAAGTGGGGCATTTGCCACGTGAACAAAACGGCGAAGAGGGTCCAACCGAGTGCCGGATTCGATCGGCCCGCGGCCGCCCACCCAATCATCGGGGGCAGGGCGCCGCTGACCGCCCCAATCTCCGTTGACCATCGCGACCATTTTTTGGCAGGGGTGTAAATGGCAAGGTAGGCGACCACCGTCGCTAACCCGAGAAAAGCGGAAGGTCCGTTTACTTGCTTAAAAAGTAAGCTGAGACCGGTCAGACATAGGATCCAGCCGACCACAAAAGCTGAACCCGGCGCAATGATGCCCTGCGGAATGGGGCGATTCCTGGTGCGCTGCATTAAGGCATCGCGATCGCTCTCCATCCATTGATTCAGGGCCGCCACCCCGCCCGCGCACAAGGCGGTGCCGGTCATGAGAAAGAGCGTTCGCGTCCATTCCAAATAAGGAACGGCCGCCAGGTAGCCAACCATAGCGGTGGTGACCGACAACATACTCAGGCGCGGTTTCGTCAGCTCAAGATAATGACGCCAAGTTACCGGCGTGGGCTGGGCGATATTACCGGAAAGGCTCTGCTCTGGGGCGGGGATCATGCGGGATTAGTTTTAACTGAGCCGTGGTAAGTGAAGCAGGTCAGCAGAAAAGTTACCGCCAGCGTCAAGGCCCCGATGATCACATGCCCCGTCGTCATCGACACACTGCGGCCTGTCCAGATGATTTGTGCGCCCAGATAAATTTGTAAACTAATAAGACCAAGCAGCCCAATCCCCAGCCAACGCAAGGCCGTGGGGGCCGAGGGCTCGCGCCAGAGCTGGCGCACAAAAGCGATGAGGGCGAGCGACACCACGCCCGCCATCACGCGGTGCGCAAAGTGAATGCTCACGCGAAAATCCCAGAGCGCGGGGAGGACATTACCTTCGGGGGTCGAGAGCGGAAAGGTGGGAATGGCGAGTCCGGCAAAACTATGCCGAACGACCGCGGCGATGGAAAGTTGCACAAACAGCAAGGCGACGCAGACCGCACTTAATCGCCGGAGTCGCCGAGAAAAAACGCCCGTCCAGCCGCGGCTGCCTTCAATCCACGGGCGCGAACTGGCGATCGCAATGGCGAACAGCGTACAAACGAAAGCTTGGGCCAGGACCGCATGCAGCATCGCAAACAGGCGGCCGAGGCTGGTGTTGACGAGGTCGATGTGCTGGTGATCGAACAAGACACGCAATCCTCCCACCGCGGCTTGGGTCAAGACGAGGCCAACGGCAAAATAGCCGAGGCGCCGCAGCCAGGAACGCTCTTCGGTCAGCCACAGCCAGACGGCGAGGATGATGGTAATCGCACTCATCAAGCTGGCGCTGAGGCGGTGCGAATGCTCGGCGAATTTATCGATTTCTGTTAACCAGCCCAAGGGGTTGATTGACCCATCGGAGAGCGGCCAGTCGGGGAAAGCCATGCCGGCGCCGATGCTCGTGGTAAATGCGCCCAGTGCGACGAGAACAAAAACCCAGCCACTGCCCAGCATGGCGAAGGCGGCGAGGCCAAATTTATAATGAGCGGTGCGCGACATAAAAAGAGAGTGGCGAGAGCAACAGGAAGTGATACTTGCCCGATGGGCAGCGCAAACCTTTTGACAATTTCTGCCTTTGGCAAATGGGTGGAGCCTATGATGTCAGGTTATTCACTCGTCCGTCCTTGGGCTACAGCTTTGCTAATGACCGCGGTCGGCTTGGCGGCCGGCTGCACCAAAGCGAAGCCAGCGGCAGCGGTTCCCCCAACTGTGACTGCCCCCACTGAGCAACGCTATCCGTTGACCGGCGAAATCATCGAGGTGCAGCGGGCTAGTCAGACCCTGGTCGTGACGCATGATGAGATTAAGGGCTACATGCCGGGTATGACCATGGAGTTTAAGGCGGCGCGGGGTGATTTGGAGAATGCGCAACCCGGTCAGCATATTCGAGCCGAGTTGGTGGTGCGTGGGACGGAGTTTTTTCTCGAGAAAATTTGGCCAGCAGACGCCGTGACCGTACGCGCTCTGTCGGCCGCGGCGCAAAGCTTGGCCCAAGATACCGCCATGCGCGGAAAGTCAGCTTATCGGGAAATCGGAGAGACGCTGCCCGAATTCACTTTGCTTGATCAAACGGGCCGCGCGGTTTCACCAAGCCGCTTTCGCGGTAAGCAGGTCGTGTTCAACTTTATTTTCACCCGCTGCCCCGTTGCCACCATGTGCCCAGCGGCAACCCTGCGCATGCAGGAACTGCAGCAGGCGGCCCTTGCGGCGGGCGTCACCAACTTAGAATTGGTGTCGATTTCTCTCGATCCAGAATTTGATACGCCGGGCGTCTTAAAAGAATATGCCGAAGTGCGGGGAATTGATTTGGCTAATTTTTCATTTCTAACCGGACCTGATGCGGCGGTGCGTCAACTGCTCGCGCAGTTGGGGGTGATTCGGGAATTTGAAGGCGCCACGATTAAGCATACCCTCGCGACCGTGTTAATTAACCCGCAGGGTAAAATCATTTATCGAGCCGACGGCAGCGCTTGGGCGGTGGATGATTTTGTGCGGCGCTTGAAAAAAGCATGAATCAACCCAACGAAAATTCTGTGCGCAACCGCTCGGTGTTAATTATCACGGTGGTAGCGCTAGGGCTTTATCTCTTGGTGCGAGCATTGCCCACGGGCACGAATCTAAATCACATGGATTTTCGGACAGAAGGGAAGGGGGCGTTGGAAATGTGTGACGCCAACAATCCGCAGTTCATTCCCGTCGTGCAGGTGCGTTCGCCGGTGGTGCTCGGGCTTAAGGCGACAACCGGCGTGGCGCCCGAGCAGCCGGTGGCCCTGACGCTCACGCTCCGAACCGCGCGCGGCAAGCCCATCGCGCCTGAGGATCTGGTGTTGGCGCACACGCGCAAATTGCACCTGCTCATCGTCGATCCCACGCTCGAAGATTATCAGCATGTGCATCCCGAGCCGGGCCCGCGCCCAGGCGAATGGGTGTTCACGTTGACTCCGCAGCGCGCGGGAGTATATCGCATCTTTGCCGATTTTACCCCGGTGGCCACCGGCCGCGGACTTTATGGGGTGGTTGAACTCAACGTGCCGGGATCGGTCGCGCGACTGGCGCGTTCACCTAATCTCACTTACACGGTCGGCGGATTCGAATTTACCTTGGCCGCAGCGCAACCTTTCCGGGCTGGGCAGCCGATCGATTTGCGATTTTGCGTGAGTCAACGCGGTGGTGGGCCGACGCAGTTGCAACCGGTGATGGGGGCCTTCGCGCATTTGGTGGCCTTTGATGAAGAGCGCAGTGGCTTTGCGCACCTGCACCCGGCGCAGGTTGATGTGACGCAAGCCTTGGATCCGGTGCGTCCTGCGCTGACGTTCAAATTAACTATCCCGCAGCCCGGTCGCTACGTCATTTGGAGTCAGGTCATGATCGCTGGGCAGGAAATCTTCGCGCCTTTTTGGATCGATGTTTTGCCCTGAAAAGCGGCGAACTTAAAGGGCGGCGTCTTACACGGGCTCGCCGGCCAGTTGCATCACTTTGCCGGTCCCAGTGGTTAGAAATCTTCCCAGTTGTGCGCCAGGAAAACTGCCAAAATGTCCGGGATAACAACGCAACAAGCCCTCGCGGGCTAGTCGCACGATACTCCGTGTATTCATTTCGGGATCGGCGCAGAAAAAATGGGGCGCGGCGCGATTGGGCCAGAGGATGCTGCCCCGCAGGACATCGCCGATGATCGCTTCGCCGGAGTCGAGCACCACCGAAGCAGATCCTAACGTATGGCCAGGAGTGGCCAGCACGCGTCCTTTGATTCCGTAGGGCGTGAGGGAAAAGCTGTCGCGGAAAATGAGGTCGGGTTCAAACGATGCAAAGGGTTCATCCACGAAGGGACGCACGAGACGCCCGAATTGATCCTGCGCGGCCAGGACGCCATTTTCCCCCGAGCGCGCGAGACCCGCATCGCCGCTGTGCAGCGCAATTTTTGCGCCGCTGCGCCG
>SXZN01000089.1 GCA_005787865.1 Opitutaceae bacterium
CGTTGTGGCCAGCAGCGCGGCCACCGACTGGCCCTGCCACGTGATGGCGAGTACCTCCGGCTTAAAGCGGCGACCCTCACAAACCGCGCAGGGAACGAACACATCAGAAAGAAACTGCATCTCGACCCGCTCACTCCCTAATCCTTGGCAGTGGTCGCAGCGACCCTCGCCGGAGTTGAAGGAAAAACTGGAGGCGTTGAAGCCCGCGGCTTGGGCGGCCGGGACCGCCGCATAAAGCTCACGAATTAATTCCCAAGCCTCACAATACAGCGCCGGATTCGATCGCGGCGTGCGGCTGAGCGGCGATTGGTCGACGAGCACCACTTCGCTGAACGCTAAATCAGAATGGATGGATTCGATCGCGGCGGGATCATCAGTTAGCAGTTGGCGCTGGGCCAAAAGACCTTGATGGATGACGTGATTAAGTAAGGTGGATTTACCGGAGCCAGATACCCCGGAGAGACAGACGAAGCGCTGCAGCGGCAGGCGGAAGGAAAGTGCGTGGAGGTTGTGCTTGGACGCGTTCTGAAAATTTAACCAAGGGGCCGTCGCGGTGGATCGGCGGGCGGGGGGTAGCTCGATTTGTTGACGTCCTGACAGGTAAGCCCCGGTGAGGCTGCGGGGAGATTTAAGCAGCGCTGCGAGGTTGCCTTGAAACACGAGGTGCCCGCCCCGCGCACCCGGTTCAGGTCCAATTTCAATCAAATGATCGGCTGCGCGAATCATCGCTTCATCGTGCTCGACCACGACCACCGTATTGCCGGCGGCGGTGAGGGTGCGAATGATGCTGATCAGACGATCGATGTCGCGTGGGTGTAAACCGACGGAAGGTTCATCGAGCACGAACAGCGTATCGACGAGCGCGGTGCCGAGGCAGGCGGTCAGATTGACGCGTTGTACTTCACCGCCGGAAAGGGTGCGGGAGGTGCGGTCGAGCGTGAGATAGCCGAGACCAACCTGTTCCAGATAGCGCAGTCGAGTGACGATCGAGTTATGGGCCAAGTCCCGTTGGTGCGCGGCTGAGGGGCCGGCTGACGCGCCATTCGAATTGGCCGGCTTGAGCAGGGCGAGGAGGGTGCTGACTGGCAGTTGATAAAGCAGGGGTAGGGTATAGCCGCGCCATTGCCAGCAGAGGGCTTCGGGTTGCAACCGAGCGCCGTGGCAATCAGGGCATTGGTTGTAGGTGCGATAGCGCGAAAGAAAAACGCGCACGTGCATTTTGTAGGCACTTTTTTCCAGCCAGCGAAAAAATCCCTTCAGGCCGTACCAATAATCCGGCCAATGCTTTTCTCCCTCACTGTTATAACCGGGCTCACCCTCGATGAGGTAAGCTTGTTGCGCGGGGCTAAGCCTGGCAAAGGGGACGTGCGTGGGGATGCCTTTTTTTTTGGCGAAAGATAAAAAATCTTGCTTGGACTCACCGTAGACTGCGCTTTCCCACGGTTTAATCGCGCCCTCATCGATGGAAAGGGATTGGTCGGGGAGGGCGAGCCGGTAGTCGATTTCTATAATCCGGCCAAATCCGCGACATTTCGGGCAGGCGCCCAGCGGGGAGTTAAAGGAAAACATACCCGGTGAAGCGGCGCGAAAAGTGCGACCGGTCTGGGGCGAGTGGAGGCCTTGAGAGTAATGCCCGGCGGGTGCGAGGTTATCGGCAGTGAAGAGATAAATCTGGCCTTGGCCGAAATGGAGACAGGTTTCGGTGGCTTCTTGAAAACGCGTTTGGTGTTCAGTGGTGAGCAGCAAGCGATCTTGGATGACATAAACGAAGGGCCAATCAGGTGCGTCTAAGCTGTCGCGATTAGCGGGCGCAGCGGCCGCCAAGGTCGCCAGCAGATCATCAATTTTATGCAGGGTCAGCGTGGCCGCGGGGGCGGGCGCAGCTGACGACTGCTGGGCGGAGGCGCGGGTGGGCACCAACCCGCGCGTGTAACCTTGGCCTTTGATGCTGGTGAGCATTTCTGGCCACGCGAGGTTGGTCGGGCGCGTGATCCGAAAGCATAAGAGTAAGGTGGCGGGCTGGGCGGACGGTCGAAAATGAGCGGCGTACGTTTTTTTCCAGATGGTGGCCGGGGTATCATCTTCGACCGGTTCCCCCGTGGCGGGATCGTAGCAGGTGGCCACATGACTGAACCAAATTTTGGCGAAATCGGTTAGCTCTGTCATGGTCCCCACGGTGGAACGGGAGGTTTTAACCGTGTTGGTCTGCTCGATGGCGATCGACGGCCGGATATTTTCAATCGCATCAACCTTAGGCTTATCGAGAAGATCGAGAAACTGGCGGGTGTAGGCCGAGAAAGTTTCCACGTAGCGGCGCTGGCCCTCGGCGTGCAGTGTATCAAAAACGAGCGATGATTTTCCCGCCCCGCTCAACCCGGTGACGACGATGTAGCGACCGAGGGGGAGATCTAGGTCGAAGCCTTTGAGGTTGTGCTGGTGAACACCGCGGAGGCGGATGGATTCAGGCGCGGAGGAGGGAGGCACGGAGGGCAAGAAAGAGACGAATTGCGGGAAAGCAACTCGAGCATGCTGATGGCCGCGGCTATGTTCGCCCGTGCGCGCCGGCTCGGTTCAGCGGGCCGTCAGCTAAGTCTGGGTCAGCTCGCGAAAGAGATTTAAATGGGCTTGAACCTGATGGGTCGGGGCAAAATTGGCTTGGGCGTGGCGGCGGCCTTGTTCGGCAAAGCGGTGCCGCAGGGCGGGCTCGCGAATTAACCTTTCCAGGGCGGCGCCGAAGCCAGTCTGATGGTGGTTGGCAATCAGGTAACCGGAGCGGTCGGGTACAAAGCATTCACCGACGCCGACGATATCATAAGCTACGGTGGGCAAGCCATGGAGCTGAGCCTCGATTAAAAAATTGGGCAGCGACTCACTCTGAGAAGCTAATACGGCGAGATCCGCCGCGAGATACAGTGGCGCGGGATTTGATTGGTAACCGAGAAATTTAACGCGCGAGCCGAGGCCAAGGTCATGCGCGAGCCGCGCGCACTGCTTGCGTGCGGGACCTTCGCCGGCCAGCCAGAGTTGCCAGTCGAGATAGCCGGGCAGTTTTGCGCAAATCTCAATTAATTCGAGTTGATTTTTTTCCGGGCGAAACATGGCCACATTGAGCAGCACCATCGTAGTGGGATTGGCCTGATGGAGGCGCCGTAGGGCTTGATTGCGGGGGACGTTGGCTTCGGTTGAGCAAAGCACAGAATTATGGATAACGGTAATTTGATGAGCGGGGATGTTGTGCTGATCAGTGAGGACGCGTTTAGCCACATGACTGTTCGCCACAATATGGCGGCACCGTTGGAGGGAGCGCACAAATAAGTAGGGCAAGGGTTTGCCGGTGCGCATGGTGCAAATAACTGCGGCCTGGGGGAGGCGTTGCTGGATGAAGCCAGCGTAGCAGTTGGCCATTCGGCCCATGCAGAGCACGAGTTGGGGGGCGGCTTCCTCCGCCGCTTTGAGCAGGCCAGGGGCAAACCAATCGAAGTGGGTGTCGAATGATTGGAGCGCGCGACAGGCGAACGGTTGTTGCTCGCCAGCCCATTCGAGGATGCCCCGTGGGCGGAAGGTGAGCAGCGTCACTTCATGCCCAGCTTGGGCAAACATGGTGGCCATGAACACCGATTGGCGTTCAGTGCCGCCACTGCGGAGGTAATCTTGGACGATTAGAATTTTCATTGCTCTGCGGAAAGGAGCGTCAAAGTTTCTTTATCAAGCAATGAACAACGCATTCGTCAATCTGCTGCTGCGTGGCTTGATCTTAGCCTTGGGGGTCACGCTGAGTACCCAGTTGGTGGCGGGGATCACTTATGATTCGGGCGCCACTCTCTTGGCGGTCGTGCTCGTATTGACCTTTTTTAACGCCGTGCTGAAGCCCATTTTATTGCTTCTCGCGCTGCCTTTTATCCTCCTGACGCTTGGCATCGGCACCTGGCTCATTAATGCCTGCTTGTTTTATTTTGCCGGTCGCGTGGTGGAGGGTTTTCACGTGGACAGCTTTAGCTCGGCCTTGTGGGGTGCGCTCATTGTGAGCCTGACGAGCCTGATTTTGAATCGGTTCATGGCGCCAGGCAAGCCACCGCGGCCGCCGCCGAGCAATCCTGCTAAACAGGATGATGTGATCGATATCTAGGTTACAGGGAGCGGCGCTAAACTTCCCTCGTTTCCGTTTGACGAAAATGGCCGTCATGGTGACGTTGCCCGCTTAAATCTCTCTATTATGGCAGACGCAATTTACGACTTGGTGATCATCGGGGGCGGTCCAGCTGGCTACGTCGGCGCGATTCGCGCTGGGCAGCTGGGTAAGAAGGTCGCGGTGATTGAGCAGGAACGCGCGGGCGGCACGTGCCTCAACTGGGGCTGCATTCCCACCAAGGCCTTGCTAAAAAGTGCTGAGCTTTATCGCACGATCCAAAAAGCGGATGCTTACGGTCTGAGTGTCACCGGCGCCTCTTTTGATTTCGCCAAAGTGATCGAACGCTCACGGGGCGTCGCCACCCAAATGGCCAAAGGCGTCGAGTTTCTCCTGAAGAAAAACAAGGTCGATTATTTCGTGGGCCAAGGCTCGGTCACTATTCCGGGCATGGTGGAGATTACCTCCGGCGAACACCGGGGTAAATTTTTCCGCACCCAGAATATTCTGCTCTGCACGGGGCAAAAGCCCAAAGCCTTGCCGGGCTTACCGGTGGACGGGGTGCGGGTGATGACCTCGCGCGAGGCGCTCGCCGCTAAGACTGCCCCTAAGACGCTGGCTATAATCGGGGCTGGGGCCATCGGCGTGGAATTTGCTTATTTCTTCAATGCCTTTGGCACGAAGGTTACCCTCATCGAGATGTTGCCACAGGTGCTGCCGGTGGAAGATGAGGAAGTGGCCAAGCTGTTAGAGCGGAGTTTTACCAAACAGGGCATGGCCGTTCACACTGGGACTAAGAGCGAAAATATCCGCGTCGGCGCGGCCAGTGTGAAACTCGATCTCGTCAAAGAT
This sequence comes from Opitutaceae bacterium, assembly GCA_005787865.1. Taxonomy (GTDB): domain Bacteria; phylum Verrucomicrobiota; class Verrucomicrobiia; order Opitutales; family Opitutaceae; genus Lacunisphaera. Next base: position 4,979 of record SXZN01000089.1, read on the forward strand.
GGGGTGAAGACTGAACTCGAAGTCGAGACCGTCTTAGTCGCGATCGGCATTACCTCCGCCCTCGACGGACTCACTTCCACCAAGGTGAAGCTTGAGCTCGAGCGCGGCTTTGTGAAGGTCGGCGCAGATTATCAAACGAGTACCCCTGGTATTTATGCGGCCGGCGATATTCAGGGTCCGCCGTGGCTGGCGCACGTGGCTTCCTTTCGAGCCGTGCAGGCCGTGGAGGGGATGTTTGGTCACAGCCAGCCTAAGCAGGTCGGCATTTTCCCGGGCTGTACTTATAGCCAGCCGCAAGTCGCGAGCACGGGCCTCACCGAAAAAGCCGCCCAGGAGAAGGGGTTGAATTACAAAGTCGGAAAATTCCCCTTCAGCGCCGTCGGCAAGGCCGTCGCGGCCGGCGATACGGAGGGTTTTGTTAAGGTCATCGCGGACGCGCAGACCGGCGAGATTTATGGGGTGCATATTATTGGCCATGAGGCCACCGAGCTTATCGCAGAATACGGTTTGGCGATGAACCTCGAGGCGACGATCAACGATGTGCATCATTCCATTCACGCTCATCCGACGCTGTCCGAAGCGCTCGGCGAGGCGGCCCTCGCCACTTTGGGTCGGGCCATTCATATCTGAGTTGAGCAGGGTTAGTCGGCGGGCTTTGGGTCGGCCAGGGATAACGCTTGGTCGGGTGAGACCTTCCTCCCTTTTCGTCCTTATCCCCATTCCAGACCAAGTGGCGCCCACTTCTGCTGGCCTCGTTTGTAACATAATATGTTACAAACCGAGCCCCCCGGCAGGGTGGTTGGTGGTGGGGTGAGGGGGCTTTGGCTGGGCGGATAGTTGTTTTCATCCAATGCCTTTTGGCTACTGCCACAGCTCAAGATATCTATCCGACCGCCCTCAGTGCCGTCACTGGCAGCAGCACGAATACTCTATGGGCTCCCAGTGGCAGTGGCACTGGCGGATCTGCGGCCTACAGCGTGACTAATTCCCTCGAACTGCAAAGTGCGGCCGATCGAGCCACGGTCGCGAGCCTAACCGGCAATTTCCTGCGCTGAGCCGATCGGGCGCGGACCGCTCAAGTATAAACTGGTGCGAGTGCCGGGAGTCGAACCCGGATCATCAGCTTCGGAGGCGGATACACTATCCATTGTGCTACACTCGCAGAGAACCGAACGGACAGCTTTCTCGGGTAGCCCGGCTTTTCAAGCTGTTTTAATCGTTCGGCGGCAACCCACTCTCGGGCTGGTTCCGCCCGCCGCGCTTAATGCGCGACGGTGATCGGGGCCGTCAGGGGCTGACCAATTTCTTCGAGCAATTTTTTGAACCACGGTTGCGTCGTA
>SXZN01000090.1 GCA_005787865.1 Opitutaceae bacterium
AATTGAACCTTGCCGATACCATTGCCGGGGGAACCGCGGCGCAGGCCGTGTTCAATATAGGGTTCAACCGTGGCGGTCATTTCGACGTGATCATTAACTCCCCAGCGAAAACCAAGGGGAAGCCGGATATAGCTACGGCGTCTAAAATCTCCCATGTGCGGATGCATGATGAACCGCACGGAACCTTTCTTTTCGGTCTTAGGCAGATCGGTATCAAAAATTCCAGTGATCTTGCGCATCGCGCGTTGATCCTCGGGGTCTTGAAGGGGTAACATCCGCCCCATCTCCGCATGCGCTGCACCGCTAATGACTAGGCTGATCAGGAATAGGCGTGCGGGCTGCTTGTAGGCGAGAGCGAGCATGGCCATGGGGATAACGGAGAGAACCTCGCCTGCGCGAATGAAAAAGCTGTTCGGCTACTTAAAAGTATGACGGCGCACAGTCGCAATCACTTGGCGGAAGGTAATCTCGGCGCGGACCCGCGAGTTGAGTTTAATATTATAGCCGTCTGGGCCCCACGACATCGGCGTGCCGAGTCCGATGAGCCATTGGGTTTTGGTATTAAAAACGAATTTTTTTGGCACGTACCAGAGTACGCTGGGCCGGAGGTAAAAAAAATGCTCAGCGCGGCTGTTGATCAAAGCAGTCGTGGTGTAGGTGCCCGCGAGGGTCCATTTAATTTGGCCTAAATCATAAACCCCGCCGAGTGTCACGGAGTAGGAATCGTCGTGGGGCTGATTAATCTGCATCGCCCCAGCTTTGCCGCTCGGGCTAATGGCATCGAGGGAGAGTTCGGTGAAGACGGTGAGATGTTGATTATTGGGAGAGTGCCGCTGGATGATTACGCTTGGGGTAATGTGTTGGTAGCCGTCACTTAAATCAATGGGGCGATGGGTCAGCGGTTGCGTGACGCTCAGGTTGGCGCTCGCTTCAAAATCGGGCGGCAGCGATTCGTGGATTAAATATTTTAGACCATAGCGGAGCTCACCGATGCCGTTGCCGGTCGCTTGCTCGCCAAAGCCGTGCGTGAAAAAGGCGGCACCTTCCGTGCTAAATTCGACCTGGTCATTGAGGGTCCAGCGGAAACCCACGTCGGTGCGGACGTAATCACGGCGCACCAAGTCACTCATATGCGGGTAGAGGATAAACTTGACCGTGCCCGGCGGGTCGAGCTGCGGCAGCTCAATATCAAACAGCCCGCGGATTCGGGAGAGAAAGGGCCGCGTCAGTGCTGGCGAGCCAGGGTTGGTCAACCCGGGTTCCTGCGCCCAAGAGCAGAGGGCGAGGGTGTTGAGATAAAATATAATCCACCGACATAAACGCATGGTAGTTAAGGCAGGAGCAAAAGGCGGTCAAACGGTAGGCGCACGAGCAGGCCCTGTTGCAGAACGTCCACTGACACCACAATTCCCTGGGGGTTCAACGGATCATCGACATAACCTTCTAAACCATGCAGCGGGCCGCCTTGCACGCGGACGTGCGTCCCTTTTTTGATCAAGGGGTGCAACGCGGCTTCCAGACCGGAGGCGCAGATTAATTTAACCGCTTCAAGCTGGCTTAAGAAAGCGGCTTCGTTTTCCACCCACATGGCGCGGACCAGCAAATCTTGCTGATAAATCCGGTCTTTGCGTTCGGGGGCTAATTGACAGAAAACGTAGCCCGCAAACAGCGGCTTGGTGAATGTTTTTTTCTGCGTGCCGTAGTGTCGGATGCTCTGAAGCAGGGGAAGGTAGTGGGCGAATTTCTCCGCCTTCAGCAAGGCCGCGAATTTCTTTTCACACCGTGGTTTGGTGTGGCAGGCGAACCAGCGGGGCTCGGCGAAATCAGGCAGGTGTTGGCCCATAATGGTGAAAGTGGGCCGAGGGAAACCTCGACCGCGAATGTGCGCAGATGGCGGCGCTTTTACAGTTTAGCGAGTAGTCGCAGCGCCGCGAGGTAGCCGGGGAAGCCCTGGCCGGAGATCATGCCGATGCACGCGCCCGCCGTCATGGAGTGGTGGCGGAATTTCTCCCGTTTCTTAATGTCTGAAATATGCACTTCCACCGCGGGTAGTCCGCTCGCGGCGAGAGCATCCCGCAAGGCGATGCTGGTATGTGAGTAGGCGCCAAAATTGACCACGAAGGCCTCCGTGCCGCGATCGGTGAGGGCATGGATTTTATCGACGAGCGCGCCTTCATGGGCGGATCGGAAGAAGGTAACTGTGAAACCGATTTGCTTGGCCTCGGCGCGGATCATTTTCTCGAGGTCTTTGAGCGTAGCCGTGCCATAAATGGCCGGCTGGCGGCGGCCAAGGCGGTCAAGATTGGGGCCGTGGAGGATGGCAATTTTTTTCATCGATAGAGTGGGTTACAAAATGTGCGAATGAGCCAAAGGGAAAGATTTTTTTCACACGTGCTGCGCGTCGTCGGTTTTAAAGCGGGTTTTTGGTTTCAATAAACTCCCAAGGCAGGCGAAATTTTTTGGCCAGTTCGGCCGCCAAGGCTTTCACTCCATGCATCTCGGTCGCGTAATGGCCGCAGCAAATTAAATTGAGATGATTTTCCTGGGCGTAGTTGAACCATTCCTCGCGCAATTCACCGGTGATGAGGGTGTCGACGCCGGCGGCAATTAACTGGGGGACCGCGCTATTGCCGCTGCCCGAGCAGAAGCCCACCTGCTTCGGCACGGCGGGACCGCAATCAATCGTGACGACGCGTGGATAGAGTTCTTCCAGCCGCGCACAAAGCTGGGAGCGTTTGAGTTTATTGGCCGCAATCCAGCCGATGGGCTCGCCCTCTTGGAAAAGAAAAGGCCGGCGGGCTTTTAAGCCCAGCTGCCGCGCGAGCAGGACGTTATTCCCAATCTCTTCATGCGCATCGAGGGGGAGGTGACTCGAGTAGACGGCGCAGTTGCCGCGGATGAGCGCGGCATAGCGCTCATAAATTGGCCCTGTCACGGGCTGCACCCCGCCCCAAAATATGCCGTGATGCACGATCAGGAAATCAACCCCACTTTCAACCGCTTGCTCGAAGGGAATGCGGCCGGCATCAACCGCCGCCCCGATTTTAGTTACTCGGCCATCGTTGGCGACTTGCAGGCCATTGTGCGAACCGGGGAAATCTTTGAAAGCCACCCGCCGGGTGCGTTTGTCACAATAATCGACGAGTTGTTTGAGCGAAGCCATGGCCCAGCTTGGGGGGCGAGCAGGCCGCGTGCAAGCCGTCGGTGCAGGCACCGCTGTTCCCCCTTGCCAGTGGCGCGATGATTCCCACCGTTAATGCTATGGCCGCTAGTAAAAAAAGTCCGATCGATCTTATTGCCCAAGCCACCGAAGCTTTTCCGCATCGCCCAAGCTGGGATGAGTATTTTATGGCAACGGCGAAGCTGATTGCTTCCCGCTCAAATTGCGAACGCCTCAATGTGGGGTGCGTCATCGTCACGGGTGGCGAGCGCAAGAATCGCATCGTGGCAGCAGGTTATAATGGCTATCTGCCGGGGACCCCACACACGGCGCGCGTGCGCGATGGCCATGAACAGGCGACGGTCCATGCCGAGCAAAATGCGGTGGCGGATGCGGCGCGACGTGGCTCGAGCGTCGAAGGTTGCGTAGCCTATGTGACGCATTACCCCTGTATTAATTGCGCAAAAATCCTCGCGGCCGCGGGCATCTCGGCGATTCGCTTTCATGAGAATTATCACAATGATCCTTTGGTCGCACCGATCTTAAAAGATGCCGGCGTTAAAATCAAAAAACTGTGATAATGGCCAAGGCGCCTGACTAGGTCGGCGTGCTTAAAAAGTTTTAGTTAATTTTAGTTTCTCTCAATCATCGTCATGAAAGAACGTCGCCTCGGACGAAAGTCACCGTGCCTCGCGGGGCAGTTGTTGCTGGCGGCGCCAGCGCTGCGTGACCCCAATTTTAAGCGCAGTGTAATTTTGCTTTCGGCCCATAGCTCCGAGGGTGCTATGGGCGTGGTGCTCAATCGACCA
>SXZN01000091.1 GCA_005787865.1 Opitutaceae bacterium
ACGTCGCCGCCGCCACGCCACGGACCTCCCCCCTGCAAGAAGCCCGCGCCTGTATCCGGCAGGCCAAAATGCGCATCACCAAGCCGCGCATCGCAATTGTCGAATCACTTTTGCAACACAAAGTGCCGATCAGCATCGAACGGATTCACCATGATGTCGGGGCGGCCGTATGCGATCTCGTCACGGTTTACCGCTGCCTCGCTGCCTTTGAGACCCTGAATATTGTCCGACGCAGCTACTCACACAACGGAACTTGTCTTTATGAACTCAGCCTCGGCCGAGATCGTCACTACCACATTGTTTGTAAAGCCTGTGGCGAAACTGAACGCTTAGATTATTCGCCAGTCGAGGGGGTCGAGCGTATGCTCCAAGATCGCGGTTATACACAAATTAGCCATGTGATTGAATTTTTCGGAGTCTGTGCGGCGTGCCAAAAAACCAGCTCCCGAGCCCACGGAATTAAAACCGGCAAGGGCAAACGACTGATTGTCGCTATCCCCTCGCCCTGAAGCGCGGGCGGGCTAAGTCCGCGCCACCACACTAGAGAGGGGTAAGCGGGAGAGGGTGCACCGCTCGCACCCACTCAGCTACCGCCACGCCGCCTTCGAGGTGTTCGCGCCGGATTCGATCAAAACGTTCCGGCGTTACCTGGGCGTACCAAACACCCTCAGGATAAACCACGAGCCAAGGCCCCTCCGCGCATAAGCGTAAGCACGCTGCCTTGGTGCGCATCGCCGGCACAGCATACTCTTGCAGCGAAGCTTTGAGGTGCGCCCAAGTGGCTTGACCCTGCTCAGTCGAGCAACAGTTCGGACCGACACACAAAAAAAGATGATGCCGAGCCGGCGGCAAATGAATGACTTTGGGCATCGCTTCCATGGGGTAACGGGCTACTCGTCGTAAATAAAAAAAATCTGAGGGTGAGTCAGCGGCTGGTGGCGCGCGATCTTGGGCAGAGATAGCGCTCAGGCCTTGAGCGCTGCGCAGTAATTTTGTTCGGCTTGGGTCCAGTTTAGGATATGCCAAAAAGCGGCGACATACTCTGCCCGCCGGTTTTGATAGTGCAGATAATAGGCATGCTCCCAGACATCGAGGCCGAGGAGGGGCGTGGCGCCGTCGCTAAGCGGCGAGTCTTGATTAGCGGTCGAGTGAATTTTGAGCGCGCCGTGCTGCAAGCTCAGCCAGACCCACCCACTGCCGAAACGCTTGAGCGCCACATCAGCAAATTGCTTTTTAAATTCTACCATCGAGCCAAAAGTATCGGTAATCGCCCCACCGAGTTGCGAGGGAGCTGTCCCCTGATCGGGGCCGATAATCTTCCAGAAAAATGCATGATTCACGTGACCGCCGACGTGATTACGAATCCCGAGCCGCAGCGCCTCAGGCACACGACCAAGATCACGGACAAGACCCTCTGGTCCGCGCGCGAGGAGCTCCGGGTGCCCGGCGAGCAACTGCTTCGCGTTATTGAGATAAGCCTGATGATGTTTGGCGTGATGCAATTCCATCGTCTGAGCATCGAGGTACGGCTTCAGCGCTTGATAGGTGAAAGTGAGCGGTGGCAGCGTCCAGTCGAGGGCGGACGACGAGACCACGGCCGTCACTGGGGCCGCTGTAGCCCGACCTAAATCAAGGCTAGCCACAGCGAATCCCGCCCCCAGCAATTTTAGCACCTGCCGCCGATCGAGCCTTGGGCGAGAGGATGATTTCATTTGGACAAGTTACTGGTATTTACCGGTAGCGCAAGCAGACCGCTCGATTTTAAGATTTACCGGCGAGCAGCTGCCGCCGAACTAATTCATCAACCAACCTAGGATTCGCCTTACCTTGCGAGGCTTTCATGACGGCACCCTTAACCGCATTGATGGCCTGCTCTTTGCCGGCCAAGAATTCAGCGACCGCCTTGGGGTTCGCCACGATGGCGGCCTGCACCCAGTGCTCGAGCGCCCCGCTATCCGTCGACTGTTTAAGATTCTTTTGCATTACGATGACGGCCGGCGCCTCACCCGTTTGAAACATATCATTAAAAACCTCCTTAGCGGCGGTCATGGAAATCTCGCCTTGCTCAACGAGGTTGACCAAGGCCGCAATATGCGCCGGACGAAGCTTGCTCACGGCGAGGGCGATCCCCCCCGCGGCCAGCTCTCGGCGCAGGTCGTTGACTAACCAATTAGCGACTGCCTGCGGATGAGCGCAGAGCCGGACGACCTCTTCAAAAAAATCCGCGAGCGCGCGCTCGGGTACGAGCACGGCAGTAATCGTATAGGGGAGCTGGTATTGCGTGATGAAGCGGCGCTGCCGAGCATAGGGCAGCTCAGGAATGGTCGCCTGAATCGTCGCCCGCCAAGCCGCATCCACCTGCACTGGCAGCAAGTCTGGATCAGGGAAATAGCGATAATCATGCGCCATTTCTTTGGAGCGCATCGCGACCGAGGTGCCCGCTTCACCATCATATTGTCGCGTCTCCTGCACAATACTCCCGCCGGCAGTCAGCACGGCAGTCTGACGGCGTATCTCCAAAGCGATGCCATCACGCACGTATGAAATAGAATTAAGATTCTTTAGCTCAACCTTGACGCCCAACTGGGTCTGGCCGATCGGGCGAATCGAAATGTTCGCATCACAACGCAACTGGCCCTTCTCCATATCGCAGTCGGAAATTCCCCCTTGCACCATGGTCATACGCAGTGAGGTGAGGAAAGCGAAAGCCTCTTCAGCACTGTGCATCGCTGGCTCCGACACAATCTCCATCAACGGGGTCCCCGCTCGATTATAATCAACCAAAGAATCGTGCACCTCGTGCGTCAATTTACCAACGTCCTCTTCCAAATGGATTCGCGTCAGCGGGATTTGCTTGTGCTCTCCCATGATATTCCGCGCCTCCCCTGGCAGTTCGATTTCCACGCTACCGGCTAGACAGATCGGTTGGTCGTATTGAGAGATCTGGTAATTTTTAGGCGAATCGGGGTAAAAATAATTTTTACGGTCCCACTTACAAACAGGCGCGATGGTGCAACCCAACATCAGCCCAGCCTTAATAATTTTATCGAGCGCCTCTTTGTTGAGCACCGGCAGCGCACCCGGCAACGCGAGCACCACGGGATCAGTTAACGTGTTCGGCGGTGCGCCGTAGCCCGCCGCGACGCGCGTGAACATTTTAGAGGCCGTCTTCAACTGCACGTGAACCTCCAAGCCAATGACAGCTTCGTAATTCATCGGGAAGCGCCCAGCTTAGCAGGGAGCGAGCGGCGGGGTTTAAAAATGAACACCGGGAAAAGGCTCGCGCCGACAAATCGACTGCTCGGTAAATTATTCACAAATTTGGATATTTCGTGTGCCACGAATGGCCCTGTTCGTAAGTGTGCGCGATCGTCAACATTTCGGCTTCGCCGAAAGGTTGGCCAATAATTTGTAAACCGATGGGCAAGCCCCCGGCCGTGAATCCGCAGGGCAGCGAAATACCGGGCAGGCCAGCGAGATTAACTCCAATGGTATAAATATCGTTAAGATACATCGCCAATGGATCGGAGGATTTTTCGCCTAACTTGAAGGCGGCCGTTGGCGTAGTCGGCGAGAGCATGACATCACAATCTTGAAAAACCCGCATGAATTCACCGCGGATCAGGGTGCGCACCTTCTGCGCTCGGAGATAATACGCGTCGTAGTAGCCGCTGCTGAGCACATGCGTGCCCAAGATGATGCGGCGCTTAACTTCTTCCCCAAAGCCTTCGGCCCGCGACTGAGCATAAATTGAAATAGCGCCCGTCGCCACACGCGTCCGATGACCATAGCGGATGCCGTCATAGCGCGCTAAATTGGAAGAGGCTTCCGCTGTGGCGATCAGGTAATAAACCGCGATGGCGTATTCGGCGGTGAGCGGCAACGAAACCTCCCTAATTTCAGCACCAGCACTGCGATAAAAAGCGAGCGCTTGCTGGACGGCCGCCCCGATCTCAGCATCGAGCCCTGGGCCAAAAAACTCTTTAGGCACACCGATGCGCCACGGTCTTGATTTTTTTTGGAGCGCGGCACTGTAATCAGGTATGACCGTCGACAATGAAGTCGAATCACGGGAATCGTGACCCGCCACGACCTGAAGCAATTGCGCCGCATCGCCCACGGTACGCGTTAACGTCCCAATTTGGTCGAGCGAAGACGCAAAGGCCGCTAAGCCGTAGCGCGAGACCAGGCCATAAGTTGGTTTCAGACCAACCAAACCACAAAAGGCGGCAGGCTGGCGAATAGAGCCACCCGTGTCTGAGCCCAGCGCCACCGGCATCTCCCCCGCCGCGACCGCCGCAGCCGAACCACCGGAACTCCCACCTGGGACCCGCGTCAAATCCCACGGATTGGCGGTCGCCCCAAAAGCAGAATTCTCGGTTGAGGAGCCCATCGCGAATTCATCCAAATTAAGCCGACCCCAAGGAATCGCTCCCGCCGCCTTAAGTTTGGTCGTCACCGTGGCATCGTAAGGAGAAATAAAATTCGCGAGCATCTTGCTCGAAGCCGTCAGCGGCTGCCCCTCGACCGCAATCACATCTTTAAAGCCAATCGGGATCCCATCCAGCGGCCCCCGCGCCTGCCCCGCCGCCCGACGCGCATCAGACGCAGCCGCCAAACCAAGCGCGCCGACCTCGTCGCGAGAATTAAACGCGTGCACGCGGCCTTCAACGGCAGTGGTCCGAGCGACAAAGGCCTGCATGAGCTCGCTCGCCGAAATGCTCTTGGCGGCCAGCATAGCCGAAAGTTCTGCAACCGATTTGAAAATCAAGGGAGAGGACATGGGCTACTCGACTACTTTGGGCACCACGATTGAGTCAGCCCGCTGTTCAGGAGCATTCCGGAGGGCCTCTTCAACCGATAAGCCCGCCACCACCACATCAGCCGCCCAAACATTAAAAACCGGCAAGCCATGCGCCATCGGCTCAATCCCCGCCACCTCCACCTGCTTAAGTTTATCGACGTAGTGTAATATATCACCCAACTGTTGCGATAGTTTAGCTTGTTCAGTCGCCGTAAGCGCCAAGCGCGCAAGACGGGCAACATATTCAATATTAATCTCGGCGGAGGAATTCATGAAAGAGCTAAATGTGTTGATAAGAAGGTGGCGGAATCGCTGTTTGGCAATCGACAAAAAGCTACCAGTCCGCGCGTGCTGATTTTCCCATCAAGATGCATGACGGTGGCGGTAATCTATTAGTAATCGCCTCTGTGCTTTTTTTTAAACGCATTCTCAATTTCACTCAAGAGACCGCCCCGCTCCCCGACCTCCGTCAGGCGGCGCGCCATGCCGTAGGCTTAACCTTTCCCTTTAAGGCCGTTCTTAGCCTAAGCCCACACGATGCCGACGGCAAATTGATCGCTGGCCAGATCAATGGACAAGATTGGGCCGGCCGCCTGACTAATTTATCAGCCACGGGCGGGAGCATCCAGCTTAGCGCGGCCTCAGCCGCAACGCGCGGGGAGCCGTGCTATTTAAAGCTAAGTTTGCACCGTTACTCGCTCGAGCTCCCCGGCACCGTAGCTTATTTTCGCGGTTATCCCCAACAGGCCCATTGCGGATTTTCATTTAACTTTCCCGATTTTGAAGCCCAGAAAGCTTATCTCCAGTTGCTAGAGCCCGTCGCCATTGGCGCGTCCCTCAGCGCCGTGTCGACTAAACCAATCAAGCATGAGACGACCGAATTGCGCTCTACTATGTTTCACGGCCACGCTGCAACAATACTCACCATCTGGCGACAACCCTCCAGCGACCAGATTCATGGTTTCGATCTACGGATGAATACCTGCGGTGTAAGATGGAACGAGGGGATGCCGTCTTTTGATATTTACGGAGTCACCCAGCCACCCACCCCACCGGGTAAAAAATCGGTCCCGCCACCGCCGATCTTTTCAAAACTAAGCGACGCCCAAGAAGAAGAGGTTCGCTGGCTGTTCTACCTAGCTATTCCCAATATGGGTAAAGGGGTGCCTGCAGATGTTCGTGGTTTTTTTAGTAAATTGATCACCTGAAAATCCAGCGCAGCGAGCTCGCGTCAGGCCCGCACGGTAATTGATCCGTCCGCGACGATCTGCTGCTGAATTTTAGTGAAGACGGCATTAACCTCATCATCGGTTAAGGTGCGCTCCTGCGAACGAAACGATAGGGAGAAACCCAAACTCTTCTTCCCCTCGGGCAAACCCTGCCCTTGATACACATCAAAAATCTCGACCGCCTCGATCGCGAACGCTGATCCCGTGGAGGCTTGGGCGATGCCAAGCAGAGCGCGCCGGACTTCTTCGGCCGAGCGCGCTGCCTCAACGACCAGCGCGAGGTCCCGCAAAACAGTCGGGAATAAACCAAAAGGCTGATAGCGACGATGGCCAGTCGAGCTCGTTAATTTTTCCGGCAAAATAGCGAGCATCCCAGCCCACACCGTACCCTCAACCCCCGCCGCACGAACCATGCTAAGATCCAGTAATCCTCCGCAAACGGACCAGCCAATTGAAGACTCTCCCGCCACCGCTGCGTGGCCTGCCTGCCAGCCCCAACCAGCGCCACTGATCGGCCTAAGCTCAGCGCTCGCCCAATCGATCCCCGCTTGCTGAGCGAGAATCATCAGGTGCTGTTTTACCGTATAAAAATCAGGCGCTGATCGAGCCAACCAAGAACGTTCTTTGGGATTATGGCACAATAGAAACGCCGCCCCTAAATATTCCTGCACCGTGCCATTAAGCTCCATGAAGACGCGCCCCGTCTCAAAAAGCTGCGTGGCGGGCACTCCGCGCGATTGATTTAATTTCAGCGCAGCCAACAGCCCCAAGACCAACGTGGGGCGAAGGTGCGATTGGTCGTCCACAAAAGGGTTAGCTAAGGCCAACTCCGCGGCCGCGGTATCGGAAACCCACGTCGCCAACTCCTGCCGCGAGCGCAAGGTGTAGTTAACCACTTCATGGAAACGTTGTCCGACCAAATAAGCGGTAACCTGGCGATTAAAGATCGCGATAGGATCATCATCGCCATCGGCCAGCGCTGGGCCAATCGCCAAAGCTGGAGGCACGCGATCAGTGCCGTAGATGCGTAAAACTTCCTCCACGAGATCGATCGGCCGATCGAGATCGGTACGATAACTAGGAATTTTGACCGTCCAGTCTACCGCCGGAGGGCGCGCAACTGCGGCAACAATGATTAAATTGAGCGCCTCAAGAGCACCGCGCATTTCCTCGTCGCTTATGTAAAAACCCAAGCGCTCGCGGATGTAATCAGGGCTGACGATAATCTCGCGCGTCCAAGTCTGATCACCGCCCACCAGGCACGCGGGGCCCACGACGGTACCACCGGCGGTCGCTTGAATTAAATCAACGGCCCGATAGGCCGCGGCCACCGTGCCATGCGGATCAACCCCACGCTCGAAACGGTAGGACGAATCGGAAGCCAGACCGAGGCGTTTAGCGGTTCCGCGAATTGATTGCGGCCGAAAACAGGCCGCCTCAATTACAATGTCAGTCGTTGGCGCCTCCACTTCTGCATTAGCCCCACCCATAATGCCCGCGATCACCAGGGGCTGGGCGGCATCCGCAATTACCACCATGTGCGCACTGAGGATTCGCTCCTTGCCATCAAGCGTCAGCAATATCTCGCCCTCAACCGCTCGCCGCACGACGAGCTGTTGGCCCTTAATTTTTTTGGCATCAAAAATATGTAAAGGCTGACCGAGTTCGAGCATCACGTAATTACCCACGTCCACCAGATTGTTAATGGGGCGCAAACCGACCGCCTGTAAGCGTTCCTGCAGCCAAGCTGGGCTCGGACCAACTTTTACCCCCGTGAGGCCGAGACCGAAATAGAGCGGACAATCCTCGGGGGCCTCGACACGAACGCTCGCCAGAATATCAGGCCGTAAGACTTCGTTGGTGATACCGCGAAATGTGGTCGCGGGAAATTCGACGGGGCGACGAAACCAAGCCGCCAATTCACGCGCCATTCCGATGTGACTGAGTGCATCCGGCCGGTTGGGGGTGACTTCGAGATCAAAGACCGTGTCACCCTCTGGCATAATTTCATTAAGCGCGACCCCGATCGGCGCATCCGCCGCCAAGATCAATAGCCCACTAGCCGAGCCAGTGAGACCCAACTCATCAGCCGCACACAACATGCCCGCGGAGGCTTGTCCACGAATCTTCGATTCCTTGATTTTAAAATTACCGGGCAGGATCGCCCCCGGCAAGGCCACCGGCACGCGATTACCGACAGCACAATTAGGCGCGCCACAAACGATGGTGCGCACGCCGCCCTGAGCCAGGCCAACGTCAACGGTGCAAATCGAAAGCTTATCCGCATTGGGATGCTTCTCCCGCGTCTTAATCTCCCCAACTACGACCTGAGCCAGCGGCGGCAGCCCGGTGTTAATCACCCCTTCCACCTCAAAGCCCAGCAAGGTGATGGCGCGTTTAAGTTCATCGACTGACGCGTCGAGGGCGACGTATTGCTTTAGCCAATTGCGGCTGATTTTCATGCGATAAAATTAAGCAAGTGAAACAGATAAGGGCGGCCAGAAATAAAAAATTTACTCAGATCAGGTCTGCATTTTGCCGTCGAAGTGTTCAGGTGAATTGCTTCAAAAACCGCAGGTCGTTTTGATAGAAATAACGAATGTCATCGATGCCGTACATCAACATGGCGAGCCGTTCGAGGCCCATGCCGAAGGCATAGCCTGTCCAGACCGTAGAGTCATACCCCACTCCATCAAACACGGCCGGATCAACCATGCCGCAACCACCGATCTCAATCCACTCCTTGTTAACCTTTGGTAAATGTTGAGCAGATAGGTCGACCTCGAAACTGGGCTCAGTGTAACCGAAGTAATGTGAACGAAAACGGGTCTTGGTGTTTTTGCCCAGCAGTGAAGCAAAAATATAATCGAGTAGTGCCTTGAGATCGCGCACCGTCACATTTTTATCAACATAGAGACATTCGATTTGATGAAAATTCGCGCTGTGGGTGGCATCAGAAGTATCTCGACGATAGACGCGCCCTGGTGACACCACGCGCAGGGGCGGCTCACCTTTAAGCATGGTGCGAATTTGCACCGAAGAAGTATGCGTTCGCAGCAGATATTTTTCTTCTGCGACCTTTTTGCTGATATTGCCAAACCGCGCTTGCGCGGGGAAATAAAAAGTGTCCTGCGCATCGCGGGCGGGGTGATCAGCCGGCGTACTCAACGCATCAAAACAATAATATTCAGTCTCAACCTCCGGCCCCTCGACAACGGCAAAGCCCGCCTTACGCAAAATGCGGCACATTTCCTCGCGTACCAGAGTGAGCGGATGACTTGTGCCCGGGCCTGCGTCTGGCGAAGGTAAAGTAGGATCGATCGACGGCCCCAGTTGCGCTGCGATCTCCGCCGAACTAATACGAGCAAGGGCGGCATCGAGCTGCCCCTGTAGCTGGCCCTTGGCTTCATTGATGAGCTTGCCCAGCGCAGGCCGTTGCTCTTTCGGCACCGCACCCATCTGTTTCATGAGAGCGGTTAATTCTCCATTGGGACCAACGTAACGCGCTTTGGCCGCCTCAAAATCAGCGCGCGACTGCAAACCAACGAACTCAGCAGAGGCCTTTGCGAGGAGAGCGGAGAGAGTAACTTGCATTAGGAAGTAATTCTAAGCGGAGAATGAAGCAAAACGCAAAGTCGGAAAATAAACCATGTCCTTGGAGCGAAGCACAGTCGGTTGGGCAATCTTGGCGTTTAAATAAAAAGGACGGGGCTCGCGAGCGAGACCCGTCCTTCAAAAGAATGGCCGGAGGGCCATGAAGGCGAGCCTACAGCGGCTCGCGTTGGGCGGAGTCAGCTTAGACCTTAGCGGCGCTGGCCTTGGTCTTCAAGGCGGCCTGCGCTTGTTTGATCAAGCCGCTGAAAGCAACGGCGTCGGCGATCGCAATTTCCGAAAGCTGACGACGATCGAGCTGAATATTAGCGGCCTTGAGGCCTTCAATAAAGCGGCTGTAGCTCATACCCGCCTCGCGGCAGGCAGCATTGAGACGCAAGATCCAAAGGCCACGCATGTTGGCCTTCTTCTTCTTGCGATCGATGTAAGCGTATTGCCAAGCGTGCTGCACCGCCTCCTTGGCGTAGCGAAACAGCTTGGATTTGTTACCGAAATAGCCTTTGGCGTATTTCAGGACTTTTTTGCGACGCTTACGCGACGCGGGAGCATTAGTTGTACGAGGCATGTTTTATATTTGGTTTTAGTGCCGGTGGGTCGTCTCGTTAGGATTCACCCACCTAGCGGAGTTGGAGTAGAGCGCGACAGCTTACCGGAGACCGGTAGGCAGGCAGCGGAGGAGCGGCGCAGCATGGCCCGGAGCCACCAGCTTGTCGCGAGAGGCACGTCGTTTGGACTTCGTGCTTTTCGCGGCCAGCAAGTGACGGAAACCAGGCGTGCGGCGGATCAGCTTACCCGTACCGGATATTTTGAAGCGCTTGGCGACGGACTTTTTTGTCTTTTGCATGAGGAGAGCGGAGCAAAACACAGGAGGCCCGCACGCTTGGCAAGTGTTTTGTCCGCTAAATGAAAGCGCTAGGCTAAAATCACCTAACCCGGCCTAAGCCTGCTTTAACCAGATTCAGATGAGACTAGGGCCTTCCCCTTGATGCATCTGGTTGAAATTCACAACAAGCCCCTGCTGTATGCATGGTTATTCAGGAAGGCGCCACGGCTTCAGCAGAGGATAAAACGAAAAGCCCCCATTCAGGCGATGCTGGGCCTGAGCGCTTTCAACTTATCGAAATAAATTCAACGCAGCGGGTAGGCGCTCGTTAATGATCCCCAGAAGATGTGGCGACCGCAGCTAATTGACCGACCTATTTTCCTGTTTTAATTTTATAGATCGAAACCCGCCCTGCGAAACACGGGAAAGGGGTTGACAAGCCCCCAGCGTTAATAACGTTTGCCGCTTCTTTTTTGACGGCTTCCTAGCTCAATGGTAGAGCAGTTGACTCTTACTCCATTGGGTCCGGGTTCGAGTCCCGGGGGAGCCACCAAACTTGTGTTTTTTCCCAATTCATTTGCTTTTGCACTCAAATTACTGGGCCGGTGTAGCTCAACGGTAGAGCACCTGTTTTGTAAACAGGCGGTTGCGGGTTCGAATCCCATCGCCGGCTCCATTTTTCTGTCAACGGTGTCAATCTTCCCGCCAACACGGGCGCCGTCTCAGCAATAATCAGTATCCACTGCCCGATTGTGTAATGGTAGCACAAGCGACTCTGACTCGCTTTGTCTAGGTTCGAATCCTAGTCGGGCAGCCAATTTAAATTATTAAAAAGATGTCTTAATTAACAAAGCGCATTGACACTGATATCGAATTATCGGCAATTTCAGACCATTAACGTTCTCCGCATCCTTTGCTACAGCCCCTACCCCTGCTCGACACTCTGCCCCTCTAATTAATTTGCTCTGCGCCGTTAATTAATTTTCCTGTAAAGATAATCTTCCCTTAAAAATCTCATCCCCGATCAACTTAATCATCATATACGCACCATGATCACTGCCAATATGCCCCTCGCGATTCTTCTCACTAACTCCGATGGCAGTCCGATGACCGCCATGGAGCTCTTCAAGCACGGCGGCCCCATCATGTGGCCGATCCTGATCACTTCATTTATTCTCATCACGGTTGCGATCGAGCGCGTGATTTTCATCTTCCGCGAGAATGGTCGGCGCCAGCCGGAAGTGGTTGAGAAGATGCTCGAAAAGGTCGAAGCCAACGACGTCAATGGAGCCCTCGAATTGGGCAAGAAAAGTGGAGATTATGTTGCCCGTATTCTCGTGTATGCAATTAGCCACAAGTCACATTCTCTTGGGAACTCATTTACCCGAGCCGCGAATCAGGAAATGCAACGCTTTAGCCTGGGCCTACCTACCCTCGATACCTGCATCACGGCGGCTCCTTTGCTGGGTCTGCTTGGAACTGTAACCGGTATGATGGGCACTTTCGCTGCGCTAAATAGCGGCTCGGGTGATATCGGCTCGTCCACCGGGGCTATCACCGGCGGTGTTGCTGAGGCGCTTATCGCCACAATGTGCGGTCTTGCGATCGCTATTGCCGGACTTCTCCCCTTTAATTATCTCAATGCCCGTTTAGACGAAGCCCGCCACGAAATCGAGGACGCCTCCAATTCGCTTGAGATTATTATCAATAAATCCAGCAGCACAGCAGCACGCTGATAAGGTAGTACTTTAAGTACATTAATCCCTAATCAATAACTGTATGCACGGCGGCGGATCTGGTGGAGCGAAAAGAGCGCGTATTGAGATTATCCCCCTCATTGACGTTATCTTCTTCCTGCTCGCGACCTTCGTATTGTTTACCTTATCTCTTAATAAATCCAACGGGATCAAGGTGCATCTCCCCGTTTCAGAAACGGCCGTGCCGCGCGATCCTTCAGGAACGGTAACGGTCAGTATTACCGAAGAAGGGGCCCTGGCTTGGAACATGGACCTGGTTACCTTAGATGAGTTTTTATTGCGCCTGCAGCAATACCACCTCCAAGAACCGGATGGCCGCATCCTTATCAATGGTGACGAGCGGGCTTTTTTTGCTCAAGCCGTGTACGTTTTCGACGAGGCTCGCAAAGCTGGCTTCCTGAAAGTCTTTGTTGAGACCCGCAGTCGCTAAAGCGCCACCCATAATAATTCCCAGCGCCGCACCCGCTAAATTCTGTTAACCGCTCATCATGGAAGGCAATAAAGTTAAAATACTGGTCCGCAAAAAGGCGCGTATTGAGATTATCCCCCTCATTGACGTTATCTTCTTCCTGCTCGCGACCTTCGTTCTCTTTACGCTCTCCCTAAATCGCATCCAATCAGTGCCGGTTGATCTTCCGGTCGCGGCCCCACCTAGGGACAGGCCACTGAAGGATGAAAGTGTTACGATTCAAATTTCAGGCGACGGAGCTATCTTTTGGAACCGTGAGCTTATCGATCTGAGCGAAGTGCCTTCTCGGATAGCATACTATAAGAGCCAAAATGATGATCCGCGCATTTTGATAGCGGGTGACGAACGAGCTCGTTTTGGTCTAACCGTGACTGTTCTCGACGAAGTCCGGAAGGCAGGTATTTTAAAATTCTCCGTCGAAACACGCACTCGCCCGACGGGCAAATAAGCCACCCAATGAACAAAGACCTTATCATAGGTGTTGTGGTATCCGTGGCGTTACACTCCACCGTTTTATTTTTGGGGCAAAAATCCCCCCCACCGAAAAAAATAGCCCCCCCAAAAGAAGAGGTAGTTCAATTTGAGATGCCGCCGCTGGATGAAGAAAAACCAGATAAAGTGGAGGATCTTAATGAGGAGCCTGTTGAAAATCAGCTGGCCCCGCCAAGCTTGATCGATTTGCCGACAATTGTGCCAATTGAGGCATTCACGCAGCCTTTGACCCCGCCACCGCCGCCGGGCATGGTCGCATCAGGCGCGATTAGCATTCCCGTGCTGAAGCCGGGGGCGAATTTCGGCAAAGGCATCGCCAATCTATTTGATATTAATAATCTAGATCAGCGTCCAACCCCTCGCGTCCAACCACAACCCGCCTATCCGTATGAGATGAGCCGCGCTGGCATTAGCGGCGATGTGGTGGTTGAATTTATTATTAACGAGAATGGTGACGTCATCGATACACGTATTGTCCGTTCCTCCCATCGCGAATTCGAAGTGCCTGCAGTGCAAGCGGTGCAGAAATGGAAATTTAAGGCCGGCCGCAAAGGCGGCAAAGCGGTTAAAGTACGCGTTTCGCAGCTCATCGAGTTCAATCTCGAGGATTCTAAATAACATCGCCTGCCTGCCATGTTGAAATTCACCTCATTATCTTCCCGCTCTATCCTTACGTTACTGGGGGCTTCCCTGTTGCTGCTAGCACCGGCCTACTCCCAGCAACCCGCCGCCCCAATTAGGGATTATGCCGCCTCTGATGCTACCAGCGAATTCCTGCCAAAATATAAGACGGCCGTAGATGCTAAACAGTATGATGTAGCGCTTGCTCTGCTCGACACTCAGCTGACAAAAGTTCCATCTGAGAGCTATGATACGGCGCTGCTTCTGCAGATTAAAGTACAGACTTTATTACAAAAGGGGGACTTCAGTAAAGTTATCGAACCGCTTGAGCGGGGCCTAGCACTATCTGACTCTAAGACGCCCACTTATTATGAGGAACGCGCCACACGAGATTTTCTCTTTTTTCTAGCCCAACTCTGTCTTCAAGAAGCAGTTAATACAAAAAATCCTGCCGCTGCTGCTACGCTTTATGAGAAAGCGGATAGAACGATGGCGCGCTGGCTTAAACTCAATCCTAAATCGACCGCTGAGGCGCAACTCATCTACGCCCAGCTTCTTTATAACCGCGCCATCCAGGTCGCTGATCACCCTGATCTGCCTATGATGCAACGCTGCTTAGATCAAGTTGAGATCGGGTTACACCTGAGCACACGCCCCAAGGATATTCTCTACGTGCTTAAGCTCGTCTGCCTTCAGCAACTCGGCCGCAATGCAGAGGCAGTGGAAATTCTTGAGCTAATGGTGAAACAGAAGCCCGACTCAGCTAATTATTGGCAGCAGCTAGCCGCCTTCTACCTCGGTGCGGGACAAGACCTCCGGGCTATTCTGGCCCTAGAGCGCGCACAGGCGCTCGGCCTCCTGGTGGCTCCGAAGGATTATTTCAATCTCATCGGGATTTATTTTAACATCGGCCAGTTTGGAAAAGCGGCTGAGTTATTAGAAACTGGCCTGCGGGTCGGTCATATTGAAAATGAGATTAAAAACTGGGAGCTCTTGGCCCTAGCTTATAATCAGTTGGAACGGCCTTTAAAATCAATTGAAGCGTTAAAAAGCGCCACCAAAGCCTTTCCTGAATCTGGCCAGCTTGAATTTATGATAGCTCAAGCTTATCATACACTAGAAAATCCAACGGAAGCCCTGCCCCACCTTCAGGCAGCTGTGACCAAAGGCGGCCTATCAAAACCTCACTCCGTTTATCTCTTCCTCGCTTATGTCTCCTACGAGCTTAAGAAATTTGATATCGCACTGGAGGCGGCCAAAAAAGGCGCCGCCTACCCTGAGGGGGCCAAAGATGGCCAAAATATGATTAAGGCCATTGAAGATATCCTCAAGGATCGCGACCTCAAGAAGAGCAAAATGTGATCCCTGATTAATTTTAACGTACGCATTACCCGACCATGAACAAAGCCTACCTCATCTTCCCAATTATCGGCCTGCTGATTTTTGGCGGTTTTTACCTAAGCTTCTCCCGTGGCTACGAGGCGCGCCTCGCCGCCGTTAAAGTCGCCGCGGAAAATGTTAAAAAGGAAAAAGCCAAGCAACAGATCCTAGACCGCGAAAAAGCGATTGCCGCTGCGATCGAAGCTTCCAAGATTCGAGCAGTAGAACGCGCCGAAAAAGAACGCCTCGAAGAGGTAAAGAAAACCGCTCGCCAAGAGGCCGACGACCAACGGCAGCGGGCCTACGAACAGCGCAAGCGTCTACGGGAACAATCTGACCGCCTGAAAAAGGATCTCGTTGAGGTCAAAGCTGCGGTCGAAAAAGTCACCGAAGAAAAGAAAAAACATGTAGAAGAAAATATTTTCTTAAAAGCCTACCTCAAACAAGCTGAAGCCAATGTGGGCTATTACTATAACTTGCTTGATAAAATAAATGTAGCCGAAGCCGCTCGAGCTGAGGCTGCCCGTCTAGCCGCCGCTGCCGCCAAGAAAAGCTAACCCGCCTTACCTTCGCTCCCATGAACAAGTCATATCTTATCGCTCCACTCGTCCTGTTGGCCATCTTCGCGGTCACCTATAATAATTCGCTCAAAGAAATGCGGGCGCGGGAAATGGTGAATCAAGAGAAGGCGGTCAAAATTAAGCTTGAAGAGAAAAAGCGCAAAGATGAGGTCGAATTGAAAGCGACCGCCGACGCCAAACGCCGCCAAGAAGAACGCGATGCAGAAGATCTTAAGAAGCAGGCGAAAAAACAGGCCGAGTATGATGACGCCATGAAATCACTCCGTGATCAAACGGCAGATTATACCACGCAAGCGGCTAAACTCACCAAAGAGATCACTGATTTAGAAGCCCAGATAGCCCAGAACCGCAACGCTA
>SXZN01000008.1 GCA_005787865.1 Opitutaceae bacterium
GGGGAGGCGTACACTAAAATTGGCACGCCCAACAATACGGGTACGCGTATTTTCTGCGTTTCGGGTCACGTGCAGCGCCCTGGCTATTATGAATTTGAGGCCGGCAAGATAACGCTTGGTCAATTGCTAAATGAAGTCTGTGGGGGCCCATTGCCTGGACGCACGTTCAAGGCGGTTATTCCCGGCGGATCTTCCGCAAAGATCCTGCGCTTCGGCGAACGCTTTAAAGGTAAGCGCAAGGTCGGCGCGGAGCTGGTCGACTACGATTGGGGCGTCGAGGATGTCCCGATGGATTTTGATTCGCTGGGCATGATCGGCACTATGGGCGGTTCCGGTGGGGTGATCGTGATGGATGATTCGGTTAATATGGTCGAGGCCTTGGCTAATATTAATGCTTTTTACGCGCACGAGAGTTGCGGGCAGTGCACGCCGTGTCGCGAAGGTTCGCTTTGGATGAAAAAAATCACAACGCGGATGGTGCACGGCACGGCGCGAGCAGAAGATGCGGCCTTGCTCAAGAGTGTCGCGGATCAAATTCCTGGCCGGACCATTTGCGCTTTCGGCGAAGCCTGTTCTTGGCCGACGCAAAGTTTCCTCGCGAAATTTGGTGATGAATTTAAAAATTATACGGAGACCAAGCAAGGGGCACCGACTCCGGCCACCCTGATCTGAGCCGTCCCGGGCCGCTTTTCTTTATCCGCAAAACTTAGCGATTAAAATATTTGCAATGATGCAGCCGCTCCCATCCGACCTCATCACCGTCAACGTTGACGGCCAGGACATCGCCGTGCCGAAGGGGACGAATATGATTGAGGCTGCTCGGCTGGCCAGTGTGGAGGTGCCGCATTATTGCTATCACCCTAAGCTGACGATCTCCGGCAACTGTCGCATGTGTCTGGTCGAAATGGGGCTGCCGGTGGTTGATCCCGCGACGAAGGCTCCGCTCATGGACCCTGCCACGGGTAAACAAAAAATTAATTGGATGCCGCGTCCGACGATCGCCTGCGCCACCAACGCTTCTCCCGGGCTGCATATCCGCACCAACACTGCGGCGGTGCAGGATTGCCGCAACAGCGTGACAGAATTCCTCCTGATCAATCATCCGCTCGATTGCCCAATTTGTGATCAAGCGGGTGAGTGTAAATTACAGGAGCATTCGACGGCCTATGGCCGCGGCTATTCGCGCTTCGTGGAGCAGAAAAATGTTAAGCCTAAACGCACCCAGCTCGGGCCGCGGGTTACGCTGGATGACGAACGCTGCATTCTGTGCTCACGCTGTGTGCGTTTTAGTAAAGAGATCGCGCAGGATGATGTCTTGGGCTTCATTGATCGCGGTAGTTACAGCACCCTGACGTGCTATCCGGGCAAGCAGCTCGCGAATAATTATTCGCTCAACACGGTGGATCTTTGTCCGGTTGGGGCGCTCACCAGTACTGATTTCCGCTTTAAGATGCGCGTCTGGTTTCTCAAGCAAACCCCCAGCATTGATTGCGAATCATCGGTCGGGGTCAATACCGAGGTCTGGAGTCGCGAAGGCGTGATCTACCGCATCACGCCGCGCCAAAATGATGCCGTCAATGACACATGGATGGCCGATTCTGGCCGCGTACTTTTCAAGGAGGTGTCAGCCGCTGATCGACTCAGCTGGGCTACGCTTAACGGGGTTCAGGTGACCCAGGGCAAGGCACTCCAAGCCGCGGTAGATTTATTGAGCGGCCGCGGCGGTCGGGCTGAGTCGGGCGCGGTCAAAGGGGTGGCGGTGGTTGGTTCTGGGCGCAGTACGGTCGAGGAGCAATTTCTGACGCAAAAGATTGCGGCTAAACTGAACGCTACCGTGGCCCTCGTCAGTCGGGTCGGGGTGGGGGATAAAATTTTAGTTTCCGCTGATCGTAATCCGAATGTCCGGGGTGCCTTAGTCACGGGGTTGATTCACGCTTTGCCGGAGCAAAAACTGACGGCGTTGGGTGCGGCGATCGACGCTGGTCAGGTCCAGGTGGTACTTTCGATCGGGGAAGATTTAATCGCGGCCGGCTTGACGGGTGCGCAGCTGGCTAAGGTGGCCGTGATTTATTTGGGCACGCACCAAAATGCTACCAGCGCAGTTGCCTCGGTGATGATGCCCACGCTGACCGTTTTCGAAAAAGCGGGCACGTTAGTGAATCAACAATTCCGGTTGCAGAAATTTGCGCGGGCAGTTCCTGGGCTAGCCGGAGTCTCTGACGATCTGGTGACGCTCAGTCATTTACTGAATGCGCTGAGTGGTGCGCCGCTGGGTGCGACGCTCGGCGCGCTTTGGCCGGTCATCGCCGCGGAGGTGAAGGTACTCGCGCACGCGACCTACGATACATTGCCGAGCACGGGGCTGCTGCTGGACAGCACCTCCTGGGCTGGTCTGCCATTTGTGGAAGGGGAGACGCTGCACTTTAAATCGGTTCGCGTCACGGGGGTGACCTCATGAACGCCCTCTATCAATATTGGTTGAATCTGCCGCTGGTGCTCCAAATGGTCATCAAAGGCTTGGCGGTCATCGGCTTCATGTTTCCTATTGGCGGTGCGTGCTCGCTGATTGAGCGCAAAGTTTCTGCGTGGATGCAGGGGCGCCACGGGCCCAACCGAGCCATACCCTTCTGGATCGCGTGGGTGCCGATCATTGGTCCCTTACTGCAGCGCTTGGGGGTATTTCACTTAATGGCGGATGGCGGAAAAATGTTTTTTAAGGAAGACCCCATTCCGGGGCACGTGAACAAATTTTATTTCGTCCTCGCGCCAATCGTCGCGATGATCCCGGCCTTGACCACCGTGAGCGTGGTACCGTTTGGGGCTTACGTGGATACCGCGGGGCAGCTCGTTCCTTTGATCTTAGCGGATGTTGATGTCGGTTTGCTGGCGGTATTTGCGGTGTCCTCTCTCGGAGTCTATGCCTTGATTTTGGCCGGCTGGGCTTCCAATTCAAAATATCCATTCCTCGGCGGGGTGCGTGCATCGGCGCAGCTGATTTCGTATGAGCTGTCCATGACGCTCTCTATTTTGCCGGTGTTCCTGTGGGTGAATGCGCCGGGTGGTTCCGGTACGCTGAGTCTGTTTGCCGTCGTGCAAGCGCAGTCAGGCCCCTGGCATGCGTGGAGCGGCTTATGGTTTATTTTTACGATGCCGGTAGCGGCGCTGATTTTCCTCGTCTCGCTTTTCGCGGAGACCAATCGGTTACCCTTTGATATGGCAGAGGGGGAAGCCGATCTTGTCGGTGGCTTTCATACCGAGTACGGTTCGTTGAAATGGGGGCTCTTCTTTGTCGCGGAGTATTCTCACATGCTGATCGGTTCCGGGGTGTTCGTGCTGCTTTTCTTGGGGGGCTGGAATCCGCTGCCGTGGCTGCCGCTGGCAACTTTCGCGGACTGGCTGGGTCTGGCGGGTAATTCGCTGGTCGTTGGGGCGCTTTCTATGGTAATCTTTCTCAGCAAAGTGCTGTTCTTTGTATTCCTCTTTATGTGGGTACGCTGGACGGTGCCGCGCTTCCGCTACGATCAGGTGATGAAACTCGGCTGGCAGAAGTTACTGCCGCTCGCGATTGGTAACTTAATTTTCTACGCGCTGGTCATCGCCTGGGTGCAGGTCAAAAACTAATTCTCGCCATGGCCTACGTCGTCGAACGCAAACCTCTCACCCTCGCGGAACGGCTTTATCTGCCGCAGATTTTCGCGGGCTTACGCATCACCTTAAAGCATTTATTCGCGCCTAATGTGACGCTGCAATACCCCGAGGAGCGCCCCGTTATTCCCCCGGGCTATCGGGGTGTCCCGACGCTGGTGCGTGATCCTCAGGGGCGCGAGAAATGTGTTTCCTGTCAACTGTGTGAGTTTGTTTGCCCGCCGAAGGCAATTCGCATCACGCCGGGGTCGGTGCCGGCAGACCAGCCGGACCGGTTGCATATTGAAAAAGCGCCGCAAGCCTTCGAGATCGACATGCTGCGCTGTATCTATTGCGGCCTGTGTCAGGAAGTCTGCCCGGAGGAAGCGATCTTTTTGCAGAATCAATATTCCCTGAGCGGCTACACCCGGGCTGAGATGGTGAATGATAAAGCCCGACTTTACGAGCTGGGTGGCACTTTGCCGGATCAACATTATAAATGGGACAAAAAGAAAATAGCGGCTGAGCACGGCAACACTCATTAATTTCGATGGCTAACTTCTTATTTTATTTCTTCGCCTTGCTTGCCCTCGTCAGCGCTGGGCTGGTCGTGGTGAGTAAAAATCCCGTTAACGCGGCGCTCGGTTTGCTCTTAAGCCTCGTCGGTGTCGCCGGTTTGTTTGTGCTCCTCAATGCAGCCCTCTTGGCGTTTGTCCTCCTCTTGGTCTATGCTGGGGCCGTCGTCGCCCTTTTTCTTTTCATTATCATGTTGCTGGATACGCGGCTGGAGCCGTCAAAGCCGTCGCCACGCCTTACGCTCATCGCCGCCACCCTCGGTGGGGCCCTGCTCGTCGTTGGCGTGCTGTCGTTAAACCAGCGCGCGATTTTGCTGGCGGGGGGCGCGTCCGGGACGGGGCCCACTTTAAAGCATTATGCGGAGCAATTATTCACCACCTATCTTTTGCCGGTGCAACTCGTGGGTTTTCTACTCCTGATTGCGATGCTCGGCGTGATCGTCTTAAGTAAAAAATCCGACCAAGCGGAGGAGACGCTATGATCATAGATCTGCCGCATTATTTATTATTGAGCGCGGTGCTTTTTGTCCTCGGCTTTTTTGGGGTACTCCTGCGCAAGAATACGTTGGTGATTTATATGTGTCTGGAGCTAATGCTGATTGCCGCGACGATCGCCTTGGCCGCCTTCTCGCACTTCAACGATACGCTCGACGGCAACGTTTTTGTTTTTTTCATCCTCACGATTGCCGCCGCGGAGGTTGCGGTTGGGCTAGCCATCATTGTCGCCCTCTTCCGGCAGCGGGGCACGGTGCAGGTGGAGGCTCTCAACCATCTGCGGCACTGATATGAATCCCGTTCACACGACTCTGCTTATTCTGCTGTTGCCGCTTTTTTCGGCGGCCGTGATTGCGTTAGGCTTGCGGCGGCAAGGGGCCTGGGCGGCGGGGCTCTCGACGGCGGTTGCGGGCGCCATTGCGATATTGTCATGGCAGCTGATTTTCAGCGGGCAGCGTAACTTCCCGGCGGCGTGGGAGTGGTTACGCCTGGGAGATTTTGTGGTCTCCCTCGGTTTTAAATTTGATGACCTCGCCGCGCTGATGCTCTTTGTGGTTAGTTTCGTCGGTTTCCTGATTCATGTTTTTTCGTTAGGCTACATGCGCGCTGATGCGGCGCGGGCTCGGTTCTTTGGTGGTTTATCGATCTTCATGTTCTCGATGCTCGGCATCGTCCTGGCTGATAATTTGTTCATGATTTTTATTTTTTGGGAACTGGTGGGCTTCAGTTCCTATTTGCTCATCGGACACTGGCACGAGCGGGCCGCGGCGGCGGAGGCGGCTAAAAAGGCTTTTATCGTTAATCGGGTGGGCGACTTCGGCTTCCTGCTCGGTATCATCATGTGCTACTGGAGCAATGGTACGGTGAATCTCACGGCGCTCGGGGCGCAACACGTGCCGAGTACGCTGATCGCTTTGCTGCTGTTCTGTGGCGCCGCGGGCAAATCGGCTCAGTTGCCGCTGCAGGTTTGGCTGCCGGACGCGATGGAAGGTCCTACGCCGGTGTCGGCGCTGATTCATGCGGCCACGATGGTGGCTGCCGGCATTTATCTGCTCTGCCGGATCAATGTCCTGATGGTCCCTGATGCCCTCACCGTCATCATGTGGATCGGCACCCTCACGGCGTTGTATGCGGCGCTTTGTGCTGTCGTGCAGCGTGACATCAAGAAGGTCCTCGCTTACTCAACGCTTTCGCAGCTCGGCTACATGGTCGCCGCTTTTGGGTTAGGCTCGTTTACTCTCCGGCATGAAATGGGCGGCGTCGTTCATGAAATGGTCATCGCAACCGGCGTGGGCGCCGCGATGTTCCATCTGACGACGCATGCTTTTTTTAAGGCCCTGCTCTTCTTGGGTTCGGGCTCGGTGATTCACGGCTGTCATCATGAGCAGGATATTTTTAAAATGGGCGGGCTACGCGCCAGAATGCCGCTTACGTTCATCACCTTTACTCTCGGGGTCCTGGCGATTATCGGGATGCCCGGACTGGCCGGATTTTTCTCCAAAGATGCTATTCTCTATTTAGCCCTGGAGAAAAATACGGCGGTCTTCGCGGTCTTAGTTTTCACGGCAGTGCTGACGTCGTTTTATATGATTCGCTTGTGGAAATTAACCTTCTGGGGCACGGCTCGCTCAGATCACGCGGCGCACGCGCATGAGAGCGGTTTGACGATGACATTACCCTTGGTGGTGCTCGCGGTCCTCTCGATCATCGGAGGCTATGCGGGATTTTTTAGTCGTTGGGCGGGGGAAGTCGCGGACCTCGTGCCTGAGGCCACCGGGGCCGCGCATACCACGATCTGGTTGGTCTCGCTCGGCGTCATGCTGATGGGTGCCAGCGGGGCTTGGCTTTTTTATGCGTCAGCCGAAACCGATTCATTGGAAGGAAAATTCCGCCTGGGCTTCCGTGGGCTCACGGGGTTGCAGGAATCGTTCGATCGCTTATATACTTACTACGTCGCGAAGGTGCAGCAGCGGTTGGCCATGTTGCTGAATTTTATTGAGCAAATATTTTTAGCCGGACTGCTGATCCGCGGATTGGGGGGCTTCGTTACGCTGGTTGGTTATGGTGCGCGGTCGCTCTATACCGGCAGTCTGCATACCTATGTTTATTGGTTCTTATTGGGGACCGCACTCCTTTGGGCCTTCGCCGTTGGTATTTTTTAATCTGTGAACTCTTTGCACGCTCAACTCCTTCAGCTGGCAATCGCGACTCCGTTGGTTGCCGCCCTCATCATGGCGGGTGGCTTGCCTAAGCGGTTGGCCGTTAAACTCGCCGGGGTCGCCTTTGTGGTCCCAGCTCTCATCGCCGCTTGGTTGTGGCAGCAGTTTCCCGCCGAGGGTGGGGCGACTTATCATTATCTAAGTAACTGGGATACCGGCCTCGGCCGATTCGGGATTACGCTCAAGCTCGGACTCAATGGCATCGCGCTCCCTCTTTTTTTATTGGCGGCAACCGTAGGTTTAGCCGCCGGTCTCTATGCGCTCCGTTCGGGGGCGGAACGGCTCAAGCTCTACCTCATGCTACTCCTGACTATGCAGGGCGGCTTACTGGGCGTTTTTGCCTCGGTGGATATTTTCTTTTTCTATTTCTTTCATGAATTAGCCCTGATTCCTACTTTCATCATGGTCGGGCTGTGGGGTGGCCGGGATCGCAATTATGCGGCGATGAAGATGACAATTTATCTGACCGCCGGCGCGTTGCTTTCACTGCTCGGTCTTATTGCGATTTATGTTAAGAGTGGGGCGCAGAGCTTTGATTTAATTGAGCTGAAGGCGGTCCTGGCGCACCAGAGCCTCGCGCCCACCGTGCAAAAATATATTTTTGGGCTCCTCCTTTTTGGCTTCGGCACGCTGGTTTCGCTTTGGCCGCTGCATACCTGGGCTCCGCTGGGCTATGGGGCCGCGCCGAGTTCTGCGGCGATGTTGCATGCAGGCGTTCTGAAAAAGTTTGGCCTCTATGGGCTAATCCAGATTGCCCTGCCGCTGCTCCCGGTGGGCGCGCAAACATGGGCGTGGCCGTTAGCGCTGCTCGCGGGCATCGGCAACGTGTTGGTTATTGGTTTAATTACCCTCGCCCAGCGCGACCTGAAACAAATGTTGGGTTATAGTTCTGTCATGCACATGGGCTACTGCTTTCTCGGCATAGCCTGCCTTTCAACGATCGGCTCGGGTGGGGTGGTGCTCTTGATGGTGGCTCATGGTTTGTCTGCGGCCTTGCTGTTTATGTTGGCCACGAGTGTGCATCATCGTACTAATACTTTTGATTTAACGGAGATGGGTGGTTTGGCGCAAAAAACTCCTGTACTGGCGGCCTGCTTCGTCGCTGGCACGATGGCGAGCATTGGCCTGCCGGCTTTCGCTAATTTTTGGGGCGAGCTCGCGATTTTTGTCGCCCTCTGGAAATTCTCTCCCGGCCTCACGGCCGTGGCCGTAGCCGGCGTGGTGATTTCAGCGATCTATGGTCTCCGGGCCGTTGCGCGAATTTTCTTTGGTCCGCCCAGCGAACATCTGCAGCAGGTCATGGCGCAGCATCCACCCGCTGACCTTGGCTGGGGCGAGCGCTTACCCGCACTCATTTTGCTCGCCGCTCTCCTGGGGCTGGGCTTGTACCCGCAGCTGCTCTCCCGCTCGATCGATCAGGCTTTACCCGTGGGGATAGCGAAAGTCTCCGCCGGTTCCGCAACTGTTTCTCCCGCGAAACCATGACAACCGATTATCTCAAAAGCGTCGCTGAGTCTAATCAGTGGTGGGCTCTCGGGCCGGAAATAATGCTGGCCTGCGCCGCTCTCGGGTTGCTGGTCATGGAGATTATTTTGCCGAAGAAGGATCGTCGCTTTATTCCGTACGCCGCGATGGTGGCTCAAGCCATGGTGCTGTTGACGGTAATTTTTAATTTTCAAACCACCTGGCTCGGCGAAAATCTTTTTGGGGGCCTGATTAAGCTCAGCCCGTGGGGGCAAGTCGCGCGGGTTTTCTTTCTTGTCTCGTCCTTATTGGTCTCATTTTTGGGCACCATTTGTTTGCCGCGAACCAAACTGCCTCGCGTCGAATTCTACCACATTGTGATGGTGGTTACAGCGGCCATGATGCTGCTCGTTCACAGTAATCATTTCGTGATGTTTTTCGTCGCGCTCGAAACGGTGACGATCGGTTTCTATATTCTGGTGAGTTATTTCCGCGATAACGCGCTGACGTTAGAGGCCGGTTTGAAATACCTGGTGCTCGGCGCTTTGAGTTCGGCGATCATGCTTTTCGGCATCGTGTTGCTTTATGGCGCGGTGGGCAAAGTTAGCGTCAACGGCATCACGCACACGGGTTTTGAGTTTGAGACTCTTAATAATTTCCTGCGGCACCACCCCGATAATTTTCTGGCCATCGCCGGCGCGCTGCTGCTGGTCGGCGGCGTGGCGTTTAAGATCGGCGCTTTTCCCTTTCAGATTTGGATTCCTGATGTCTATCAAGGGGCGCCGACGCCGATCACCGCCTTCTTGGCCGTTTCCTCCAAAGCGGCTGGCTTTGCGGTGCTCTTGACGCTCGTCAATCAGGTCTTCACCCCGCTCGCGGGTGTTTTGGTGCCGGTGCTTTCTGTACTGGCTGCGGCCACAATTATTATGGGCAATCTGGCTGCGCTCACCCAGCGCAACACGAAACGACTCATGGGGCTCTCGGGAATATCGCACGCCGGATATTTACTCATTGGCGTGGTCGCTTCGTTTACCGTGCCTTGGGCCACCAGTGCGGTGTGGTTTTATCTGGGTACCTATCTGCTTGCCTCGATGGCTGTTTTTGGCGTCATGACATACCTGACCGGCCCAGATGATACCAATCAAACCTTGGATCACTATGAGCACTTAGCCAAGCAGCACCCGTTCTTAGGTGGCGTCTTAGCGGTGGGAGTCGGTTCGCTCGCGGGCATTCCTCCCTTGGCGGGTTTTATGGGGAAATTGCTGCTGTTTATCGTCGCCTTCCAAGCTGAACTCTACCCCTTGCTGGCGATTGCTATTGGGGGTGTGGTGCTCTCGATCTATTATTATTTTGGCTGGATTAAATCTGCCTATTTTGAAGCGTGGCGTCCGGCTGCAACCGCCACGACCGCGGCGCCTCAATCCGCCATCACGACTCCTTCGCTTAGCGGGAAATTAATTTTAGGCTTACTGGCACTGGCGACCTTGCTGCTGGGCTGCTATCCCGGTCCGCTGAGTGACTGGCTGCCCTTTTAAGTCCAGCGGTCATCCGCTCGAATCTTGCGGGCGCGTGGTCTCATAATAGTTCGCAGATTTTCTTCGCCTCCTCGGGTGAATATGTTTCGTCTGAACCCGTATGAAAGTCACCGGACTCGCCATTGTGCCACCCCCTGCGGCAGCTGATCTTCCCCGCGTAACCCCAGAGTTGCTGGCTTCCGTGCTGGCTCGCTATTCGCGGAGCAATGAGGGCATCGGTAAGATTATGGAGAAGGTCGATCTCGCCAATCCGGATGCTTCGATCGATCGAATTTTAAAATTTGTTGATTATGGCCATGCTTCCATCGGCGGGCTGACGGGGGGGCTCGCCATTGCGATCGACGACGTGTCGATGTGGCTGGCTTATAAAATTTTTGAAATTGCCCAAATGGCGGACGGGCAAGAGTCGAGTACGCGTTACATTACGATGGCGGCCACGAATCTGCCGACCATGGCGGAGCTGGCTATTCCCGCGGACCTAGCCCCGCGCTGGACCGCCTTGATGGCCCAATCTTTTGCGGCCTATCATGCCGAGTACGATCGGCTGGATCGGGCCGCACTCGCTGACCCTAGTTTGGTACGCTTGCCCCCCGACGCAAAACCTGCGGTCATCACTCGACTGCGAAAGAATTACGCGCTCGACCGAGCGCGTTATTTCATCCCGTTCGCCACGCGCACCAATCTCGGGCTGGTGCAAAGTTCGCGGATGTGGGCGGCGACGGTGAAGCAGCTCGACTCTCTGCCGATGCCTGAGGCCCAAGCTGCGGCCCAGTTGATTCGGAATGAATTATTGAAATCATCGCCGCGCTTGATGCGTCACAGCTTCGCCGAGAAATCTTATCAAGCTCAAGCGGAACAGGAATTAGCGGCGAGTTTGCAGCTCGGGTTAGCGCGCCTCTCGATTCAGCCGCTTGCCGATCAGGTGTGGGTGAAAGTGGATAACGACTCGCCCCCGTGGTTGCGGGAAGAGCAAACCATGGCGGAAGCCTTACAGCATCGGACTAATCGTTATGGGTACCAAGGCAAGGCGACGCGGCGGATGCGCGTCAGTTTTGCTTGGAATAATATGGCGATCGCGGAGCTCCGTGATTTGAACCGCCACCGGACGGGGCATCGCTACACGCCACTGATCCAGGCGGGTTTTTATTTGCCGCCAGAAATTAAACACGCGGCGCATCAGTCGTTGCTGGAGGAGCAAGCCGCCTTGACCCGCGAGTTGATGACGCGGGGTTCAGCGGCCTATGTTTATTCGTTATTGCTGGGGGCGCAGACGCCTTTCGAGCACAGCACGCAGGCGGATAAGTTTATCTATGAGGCTGAGTTGCGGACCGGCATGGGGGCGCACTTTCGCTATGCGGAACATTTGAGCGCCGCCTTGCACGAATTCTTGCGTGCCGTCCCGACGGCGAAAGATTGGGTGGTCGAGGGTACCGCTGAACCAGAATAAGGTCAGGGGTGGGTCGCCAGTTGGCGGAATTATTTGGCGCGCCGCACGCGTTCTTTTTCTTCCTCGCGCTCTTCTTCCAGCCGCGCTTTCTCCCCCGCTGCTTGTTTGCGGATTTTATCCACCTCATCAAATTTTTGATCAGCTAAAGCGGTGTTGAGCTGTTGCTGCAGGAATATTTCGCGTTCCGCGAGCTTGCCTTGATAGACGCGCTGAATCTCAGCGAGGCGGGCTTTTTTTTCGGCGGTGAGCGGAGCGGTGGTTGGTTCAGATTTAGCCAGTCGTTCCATCGCGAGTTCGTAAGCGCTTTTCATGAAGCTACCGTTACCATGAAAAATGAGAAATACACCGAAAATATAAAGTAACTCGGCCGCCCCACCCTGCGACCAAAGCCTCAATCAAAATGGACGCCGAACAACAGCAGCAAGGCAAGCAGGAGCACCGGCGGCCAGAAACCACCATACCGTGGGCTCCATTTTCCGGCTAGCCCCGCCAGCATCACGGTGGTCATACCGACCAGAGAGGCGGGCGCCAGCCAGCTGACCACGAACTGGGCATGGTAATACATTCCTGGCAAGGCGATGCCTTGCTGCACCAGCCAGTCCATCAGAATCAAAATAAGTGCCGCGGCGGAGTTGAAGAGTATGCTCCA
>SXZN01000092.1 GCA_005787865.1 Opitutaceae bacterium
CAAGATGTAATGTTTAGGGAGAAGGGGATATTCAAAGATGACGTTAAAGAAGATTACTTCCAAACCATCATTGCCATAGATGATATTCTCTTAGATAACGGAACGTGAGCTACCGAGATCGTAACGATCTTAGAGGCGTCACGTACCGTGCCACCCTTCGCGATATCCGCGTAAGTTTTGACCTCAGCGAGCCCCTTGCGGGCTTGAGCTGACAAAATTGCGGTGGTCAGTGTGGTCTTGCCGTGGTCGACGTGGCCGATCGTGCCGACGTTAACGTGCGGCTTTTTGCGTTCAAATGTTGCTTTAGCCATGTTGAGTAGGAGTAGGTTATTAGTGGTTGAAGTTGTTGATCTTTATTAACGTCGGAGATCATCGACGTTGCCCTGGAGCCCAGAACCGGATTCGAACGGGCGACCTCGTCCTTACCAAGAACGTGCTCTACCAACTGAGCTATCTGGGCAGACAAAGGCACAGGCAAAAATTGAAAAGAAGGTTCAGAGAATAGCTGCGAAAATTCCCCGTCAACTAGATTCTTGCTAAATTCTAAAAAATCTACGGACCGATAACTACCCGATAGCGGCCAGCGCTCAAGCGCTCGCCCAACCGAAACGACTTAATAAGGTATGAGCGGAATAATGCCCCGACCTCATCATCGACGTCATCTTGGCCTAATTCGGGTACAAACACCGGGTCGCCAATGAGACCAGCATTGCTAACAGCCACCAAAAAAATCATGGGCTTAATATTCAGTCCCTGCGGATTTAAATCATTATCCTGATTGAAGATAACAGTTTTTCCATTCGATAATTTCACCACTTCTATGGAGAGGCTTCGCTGGGTTAACGCCTTGTGGGATGGATCAAGCTGGCCCATCCCAGCAAAAGACCCGGCATTGCCTTGGGCTAGGATATCGCCCAGGCGCTCTGGGGTCGCAAAGGCATCAGCTCCATAAAGCTTCATGCCCTGTTCCCCCATCGTAAAATTCGCCTCAAAACTTTCAAAAATCTGGCCAGGTAGCTTGTGCATGCCCGCCGGTAATGGTCGCTGGCTGAAATTCCATTCGGTAGGGAAAAATAGCGGGGCTGGATCGAAGAGTTCGGATCGCTCGCGCATCAGCTGTTCATCGCCCCCCAACCCAACTCCTGCCAGACGCACAAAAGGCGATTTTATCGCGTGGCTCGGAGCGGCCACAGGCAATTGTATCCCCGCTATAGCCCACCAGATTAGCGCTACAAGGAGCGCACCGCCGAGCCAAAACCAAATCCGTGACCTTGCGACAATTTTTTCCGAGCTCATGAGATCAGCTTAAGGTAATGGCCTAGCTGAAGCTTGGGTTTCAGCGGCGGCCTGAACTCCAGCAAAGCCCGCGGCACGAGCCATATCGCACAGAGAGAAAAAATCCTGAACTGATACCTGTCGATCAGCGCGCACCAGCATCACCGCGTTGGGATGTTTTTGCGCATATAGCTCGAGATGCTTTCGCAGATCGGAAAGCCCGTACATGCCGCCCTCAAATAAAATCACATTATTACTCCGATAACTCACCACCACTGACGTAGCGGCGCTATTCTGACCGGCCGCACCGATCGATGGTAGATTAAATGTTCCGGCCGCACCAACTCCGATAGGCAGTCCTGGCGCCAGCACGAAGCGCGAGCCGAGCAGGCCAAAAAACAGCGCAAGAACGCCGACATTAACCCAAGCCATAAAATCAAAATCCCGCGGTGGTGGGCTCAAGCGAGAGGCTAACTCAAACGGACGGGTAATCATTTTAATGGGCCGGCTCCATTGCGATATTCCCGCTGTAAGAATCGCATTATTTCGCTACCCGACCATTCCATGTCCTGAACGAGGGCGCGAACTCGGCCCGAGAGGAAATGTCGAGCTAAGTGCGCCGGTATGGCTACGGCTAGACCGGCGGTAGCGCTCAGCAAAGCCTCCCACATGCCACCCGCGAGCACAACGGGAGTCGCATAATTTCCCCCTTCGTTAAAGAGCCAGAATGTTTTGACCATCCCCAGCAAGGTTCCGAGCAAGCCGAGCAGAGGGGCAATTTGCGCAATGGCGGCGAGCGCGTTGATCCGTCGCTCCAGAACAGGAAGCTCTACCAGGGCGGCTTCCTGCACGGCAAACCGGAGGGCCTGTTCGTCATCGGCCGCATGGCGCAAGCCCGCTTTGATTAGCTTAGCCACGGGACCGGGGGTCTCTTCACACAGAGTTAAAGCCTCCATCAATCGATTTTTCTGCAGGAGATTTTTGATCCCACTCAAAAATTCCGTCGAACGAATTTGCGCGCGGTGCAGCAACAACGTGCGCTCAATAAAGATTACGGCTGCGACTAGACCCAGCAATAGTAACAACCCTAGGACAGGGCCGCCTTGAGCGAAAATACGGTAACTGAATGTGCTCATGAATTTTGTTTTATATAATGCGCGTCCAAGGAAAAGCGTAAATGCGCAAGCTCAAGGGCGGCGGTCGCTCGGCAATCGAAAGCGCGCTAATTTCGCCTGCGCCTGGGCGAGGCCGTATAGCTTGTAGTCTAAAATTAATTGATAACTCCGCTGAGCTTCATCGATCTGGCCCGCATCTTCATGCAATTGGGCCAGCTCGAGCAAAGAGCGCGAAACCCAGTAACGGCCCTTGGCCCCCAATTGAGTAGCTTGCGCGGCATCAAGCAGAAAAGCGTCGGCCACCGACCAAAAAATAATCTGCGCCTTCGCCGATTGGGCATGTTTAGCCAAGGCATAACCCCATTTAAAACCCGCCTCCGCCCGCAAATCGACGGGGGCAGACGGCAAGTCCCGCACTCGCTCGAAAATCGCCGCCGCGCTTTCATAATTAGTAAAACTATTCGCCCCTTGGGCAAATAGACAATCAGCCAGCGCAATCTCCGCTAAGAGAATATCAAAATGCGCAGGATAATTATTAACAAGGTATTCATATACCTGCCGAGCAGCCGCCATATCATTTAAGCGGCGGAGCAGATCGCCTTGCTTAAGCCGCGCATAAAAAACGAGTTCATCCTGCGGATAATCCCGGATCAGGCGCTCCAACATTTTCTCATAGGCGTCGCGCAAATGTCGGTCGAGGCCCTGCCGCTCTAAATTTAAAGCCGCCTCATACAGGGCCAGCGGGGCATATTCGCTGCGCTTGTAATCAGGATGATCGACAAAGCTAACCAGCACTAATTGCGCGGCCGCCATATCGCCACGCTGAGTCAGATGGCCCGCCTGAATAATATAAGAATACTGAGCGGCGGCAGTTAGGCGATAGTCCGCGCGTAGTTTCTCCAGAACGGAAAAACCCTCCTGATTTTGATTACGCGCCAGAAAAATTTGGGCCTTTAGCAGCTGCGCCATGCTAGCTACGTTACGGCGCAACGCGGGATCAAACGGCTCCGCTTGTTGCAAGCGCCCCAGCAGGCCATCTGTTTGTTGCAGCGCCGCATCCAATTGGTTGTTATCAAACGCCAATTTAGCGCGCAGCCACATCAGACGGACGCGCAAAGTTTCGGGCACACCGGACGCTTTTTCGCCGAGCAGCCGATCAACACGACTATAAGCGGCAGGGGTCTGCCCGCGAATTTGCAATTCCTTAACTAAATTCCACTCCGCTTGCCAGCGATTCACCGCATCAAAACCAGGGTTGGTGGCTGATGCATCCAGCTGTTGAGCAGCCTCGGTGAGCCGATCAGCCCGGATATCAGCCAAGACCCGCTGAAAAAGCAAAAGGCCGGCGGGCACGACGGCGGGCGTTTCATGCAAGGCGGCGTCATAGGCGTCAGCCGCATTGCGATAATCTTCGGCGCGGAAAAATGCCTCGGCCAACAGCACCCCCAACTCCGCCCGCTCGCGGCCTTCCTTAGTGACGGCGCGCAGTTGGGCCATGACCTCGGCGGCGGCACGATAACGTTTAAGATCCCACGCCACAGCCAAGCGCACGCCAAGTGCCGTTACTTTGAGCGGCGAGCCCGGATAACGCTCCAGCAAAGCGCGCGCATCTTCCTCCGCTCGAGCATAATCGTTGTTAGCCAAAGCCAATTGGGCCCGCACTAATAATAAATCCTCAATGACCGTATGCGGCGCGGGCGCGTTAATTAAATCGCTAAGGTCACGGCGCAATTGCTCGCGGTCGACCGTTGATTTACTCCCGCGGGCCAACAATTGAAGTGCGAGGCGCTGAGTTTCCGCCTTCTGGCCATCGCGGAGTAACTGTTTAAAAGCTAGGCGGCCGGCGATACTCGCTTCACCCGCGATTAAACCCAGCATGAGCCGAAATTGGTCCGCCGTATTACGCTCCGAAGGCGGAATAACGGCGAGCTGGCGTTGCAGTACCGCTTGGGCCTCGGCCGCACGACCCAGGGCGGCGAGGGCCGCGGCATAAGATCGCACCGCATCAAACCCCGTCGCCCGCCCCTGAAAAGTTTCCATGGTCTTGCGCAAATTAACCAGCCGCGCCTCATCGAGCGGACCACGCCGCAGGAGGGCCTGCTCTCGGCCAAGCGCAAAGCGCGCGCGCGCCAACTCAGACACGGCCGCATTGATCGCCTGGTTGTAAAATTCATTGGCCGCCAAAATATTTCCTTCGGCATCCGCCACTTGTCCCTGCAGAAAATGCCACCAACCTTTATCCGCAGCCGCGAGGCTCTCAATTTTGACCGCGGCTAGGGCGGCTTTTGCTTGCGGCAACCGGCGCGCGTGCGCGGCGAGTAGACCAACGCGCAATTGATAAGTAGAGGAGCGCGGCCCCGTGTAGGTGGGTAGAACCTTTTCAGCCTCCACCGTATCACCAGCATCGAGTAAGGCCGTCACCAAAGCGAGGGTCACGGTTTGCCGAGCCTCTGCGGGCAAACTGTCCTCTTGTAAAATATCGCGATAAATTGCCGCTGCGGTAAAGGAAAAGCCTGCCCGCAAAGCCATCTGCGCGCGACCTTCTGCAATAAGCCAACGACTCGGCTCCATCGCCGCGCCCCCAGGCGCATCCACGAGCGGACTGGGGCTTGCCAGTTGAGCGGCGAGCGGCCCGGCCACGAAGGCGAGAGACAGAAAGAGCAAACAACTCAACTTCATCATGGAGATAATAATAATGAGCCAACAGATCGTGGTGGCAAGCCTCGCGCGCGCAGTGGATTCCGCCTGCAGGTTACAATAGAGGGGGGGGGGACATTGTAAGAGGAAATTACTCGCGCCCCTTTATCCCCTCCGACAGCGTGTCAGTCTTTAAGTTCAATCCCCTACTTCTATGCTTCTGATCATCCTTGGTAGTGTGCTCGTCCTTGCAATCGTCGGGGCCTTATGGGTCGCCGGTATTTATAATACCCTAGTGAGCCTGCGCAACCGCTTCAAAAACGCCTTCGCCCAGATCGATGTGCAGCTCAAACGCCGCTACGATCTGATCCCGAATCTCGTAGAAGTGGCCAAAGGCTACATGAAGCATGAAAGCGGCACCCTGGAAGCGGTGATCGCGGCGCGCAATACAGCCTACGCGGCCTCCAAGAACGCGGCGGCCAATCCGGCCGACGCTGGCGCCATGAAGGGCTTACTCTCAGCGGAATCAGGCCTCGCTGGAGCCATGTCCCGTTTGATGGTCGTCTCTGAGCAATATCCTGACCTCAAGGCCAATCAAAACATGATGCAACTAACCGAAGAGATGACCTCCACTGAAAATAAAATCTCCTTCGCGCGCCAAGCTTACAATGATTCCGTTATGACCTACAATACGTCCCGCGAATCCTTCCCCACCAATCTGCTCGCTGGCCTATTCAATTTTACCGAGGCCCAGTTATTTCAAATTGAAAACGCGGCCGAGCGCGCGGCCCCGCAGGTCAAATTCAGCTAAATCGCCAGAGTGAATTTTGCGACTGAGCTGTTGAGAGCTTAGCTCCCAACTCGCGCCTCACCCGCTAATCATGGATTTTTTTGCTGCCCAAGCCCAGGCGCGCAAGCGAACCCACCGGCTAGTGCTCTTATTTATTCTGGCGGTGCTGGGAACTGTGTTAGCTGGCTATGCCGCCGCGGTATTTTTGCTCAATCAGGACCCCCAGCATGGTTTGCTCATTTGGTGGGATCCGCTACTTTTAGCCTGGACGGCGGGGGCCACCACCGTGGTCGTGGGCATTGCCTCGCTCTATAAATGGTCGCAACTACGCGCGGGCGGCGCCGCCGTGGCCGAACTCGTCGGTGGACGACTCGTGAGCGGCGCTACCACTGATCCCAAGGAACGGCGCCTGCTGAATGTGGTTGAGGAAATGGCGATCGCCTCCGGTATTCCAATGCCGGTCGTCTACGTGTTAGAGAATGAGTCCGGCCTCAACGCCTTTGCCGCTGGGCTTACCACAAGCGATGCCGCCGTCGCCGTGACCCGTGGCCTGCTGGAT
This sequence comes from Opitutaceae bacterium, assembly GCA_005787865.1. Lineage (GTDB taxonomy): Bacteria > Verrucomicrobiota > Verrucomicrobiia > Opitutales > Opitutaceae > Lacunisphaera. Next base: position 6,377 of record SXZN01000092.1, read on the forward strand.
AAATTATCCCGCGATGAACTGCAGGGAGTGATCGGGCATGAATTTAGTCACATCCTCAACGGTGACATGCGCCTCAATGTGCGCATCACCGCCATCGTGTTCGGCATTCTCGTCATTGGGCTCCTTGGCCGGGGTATCTTGCAATCGATCGGCCGCGGTCGCGGGCGCAGTAGCAGCGATGATAAAAAAGGGGGCGGGGTGATGGTCTTCCTGGCGGTCGGCTTGGCGCTTATGATCATTGGCTATATTGGCTATTTTTTTGGACGGCTCATCCAGGCCGCGGTATCACGTCAGCGCGAATTCCTGGCCGACGCCTCCGCCGTGCAATTCACGCGTAACCCCGAGGGCATCAGTGGGGCCCTGAAAAAAATTGGGGGCTATGCGCTAGAGGGTAATATTGCGGACCAACACGCGCCAGAGATCGGTCACTTTTTTTTCGCCCAAGCTTTTAAAACTAGTTTTAGCGGACTCTGGGCCACCCACCCGCCGCTGGCAGAGCGCATCCGCGCGGTTGAGGCCCGTTGGGATGGCGCAGTTTTTTCTCCGCCAAAAATAGTTGATATCGCCCATGAATCATCCGCGACCGCCGGTTTTGGCGGCAGCCCACTTAACGGCAACCAGGCGGCGAGGTCGTCTGCTCCCCTCCGCTTCAAACCAGTGGAGATCGTCGCTGATATCGGCGCCCTGACCAAAGCCCACTTCCGACAAGCCCAAACCCGCCTCGCGTCGATTCCCCTGCCACTGCGAGAGGCGACCCGCGCTGCCTCCACCGCTCAAGTATTGGTGTACGGATTGCTGCTCAGCGATAACCCAGCCTCGCGTGCACAGCAGCACGCGCTCATCCAAAAACATGCCGGGACCGACTCTGCTACAGTCTTGGCCAGCCTAGATGCCGCCCTGCGCGCCCTCGCCCCTGAAGCTCGGCTGCCGCTGCTGCAATTGGCCTTTCCCGTGCTGCGCGAGCTGAAGAGCACCGTACTTGCACGCTTTACGACCACCCTCGATGCGCTCATGCACGCGGACAACCGTGTCACCCCTTTTGAATACGCATTACAAAAAATGCTGCAGCGCCAGCTCACTCTCGCCGCCAACCCCCGACCCCAGTTGCAGTACGATTCTTTCGGTGCCGTTCGCCGGGAGATTGCGATCGTGCTTTCCGCTTTGGCGCATCTCAGTGCCAAAAACTCTCCCGCGGCTTTTGCGGAAGGCACCGCGCAGATTCCCGTAATTCGCAATCAAATCACTCTGCTCGATCCCGACGCAAGCGGGCTAGATCAGCTAGACTTTGCCCTCGATAAACTCGCCGGCAGCGCTTGGCCCATTAAGCAGCGCGTCCTCGTGGCGGCCGGCCACGTTATCGCTAGCGACAGCACCATCACGGTCGAAGAAGGCGAACTCTATCGCGCGATCGCCGCGACGCTCGACTGCCCCATGCCCATGCTGGGCCTCGCGAATTAATTTTCTAGCTTTGCTTAGTCGCGTGACCCTCGCCGAAAAACAGCAGCAGCTCATTGCAGATTATGCCATCATTGAAGATGCGCAGGAACGTCTCGCAGCAATCGTCGACGGCGCCCGCCGCAGTCCACCGCTCGCCGCGACTGAACGCACTGAGAGCAACCGCGTGCGCGGCTGTATTTCACAGGCGTGGGTCGTGGCCGAGCAGCGGGAGGGGCTTTGCTACTTTCGCAGCGATGCCGATTCGCCCTTGGTCCGCGGCTTACTCAAGCTACTCTGTGATTTATATAGCGACGCGCTCCCGCGAGAGATCGCCGCGACTGAGCCGATGCTCTACGAAGCACTGGGTCTCGCCCGCGATCTCTCCCCCACGCGCCTAAATGGTTTGCGCAGCGTCCGCGCAAAAATCCGTGAATATGCCGATAGCCTCAGCGCTTAAACGAATACGGTAAACGGCGACGGAAACTTGCAGGCCGGCGGAGCGTCATTAGGTCAGCGCTCGCTTTCGATGCCCCTCCCTCACCCAGCTCATCACTGCCGCGGCGTTTCGACCAATCCCAAAGATTACCTTCTGAGCCGGCGCCAATTTCTCAACCGCGTAGGCTTAGGCATGGGAGCAACCGCGCGCCTCAGGACTCGATAGATTTTTTGTCCGGCCCGTTAGCGGCACTGTCTTCCACCGCCCAACCTTTGATCGCCACCGGCTCGCAAGCTTCGACAAAGCGCCGGCCTTGCTCGAAGCCCCAGAGCCAACACGCGCCATCGTGGCGATCATGCACTAATAAATAATCCGGGGCCGCCGCATCACTTTCCGTGGCGATGCTGAATTGATTTTCAGTCAATCGCTCCAGCACACCCCTGAGTTTTTGCAGCAGCGGAGCCGTTTCAAGCGTAACCTTCCAATTACGCGCTAGCACCACGGGATGCCGGCCCACAAAATAGTATCCAAAAAAACGCGGTGGTTGAAAATGACCAGCTACGCCCAGTTTTTTTACGTGAGCCTCAACGGCTTCAATAAACTTAACCCGCCACGCCAGATCACGTGGCAGTCTGATTTCAGGGAGATCAATGAGGAGTTGGTCGGGCATGGCGAAAAATTAATCGGCAGCCTCCATAACGACTCTTTTGGCCGCTCCGTTAGCTTAGGTTTAGGCGCCCACTGGCGAGATATTCCGCGCACCAAAAATAGTTAAAGTTTTACCCGCGCTGGTCTGAGTCGTTTGCGTCGCAATGCAGGGTCTGATGATTGAGCAGTGGCCCGGCTCTGCTTAGCTCATCAACATTGCCATTTCGATGCAGTGGTTTCCTGCCGTACCGTCATCGCTATCGATCTGCGCCGGCGCCAAAATGCAGCGGGCGGCGCCAAAGGGGAGGCTATTTCCCTAGAGCAATGCGCCGCACCACCTCGCCGGCAGCCGCAAATCCAAACGCACCCGTAATAAAGACTGCCGTACCAAAACCAGTTGCGCAATCTAGCCGCAGATTTGACCCCTCTTCAGGTTCAGTCGCACAGGTGCCATCAGCCCAAGGATAAACGGGTTTCTCCTGGGACGAAACACAGGGGATTCCGTAGTCATGCCCCTCGCCTTTCGCGAAACCATAATCGCGCCGCAATTTCTTGCGCACCTGTCGCAATAGCTCATCGCCATGCGCCCCGCCAAAATCGGTCACGACAATGCGCGTGGCATCACGACGACCACCCGCTGAACCTACGGTTAACACTGGTAGCTGTCGCCGGACACACTCTGCAATGATGAGCGCCTTGTTGGACATTAAATCGATGCAATCCACCACCCAATCATAGCGGGTGGCCAACAATTGCTCGGCAGTTTTGGCGGTAAAATATTCGCTCTGCGCAGTGACGCGGCAGGCGGGATTGATTAACTGCACCCGCTCCGCAATCGCGGCGACCTTGGGGCGGCCAATATTGCCATCAAGCGCAGGGAGCTGACGATTAACGTTAGTCAGACAAACATCATCGAGATCAATTAAAGTTAAGGCGCCGACGCCGGAGCGAGCCAGGCCCTCGGCTACCCATGAACCAACACCGCCGACGCCGATAATCGCCACGTGCGCGGCGTGTAAGCGGGGCAGCGCCGCAGCGCCGTAGAGACGAGCGAGACCGCCGAAGCGTTGGAGATAATCATCAGTCACGCAGGCAGAGCTAGCTAGGACCACGCGTAGCGCCACTCATTTATTACCCAACGAGTCATCAGGGCATATTTCCCTAGAAGCCGAGCTGGTTAACCGCCGCGATCGCTTGCTGCTGACGCGCGGACCCAGCACCGCGAATTAACTGATAAGGCAATTGCCGCCGCTCTAGCGCCTCCCGCCATAAATTAAAACAGCGGGCGCGGTCAGCGAGATCAGGAAAAGCGCGCTGCGGATCCGGGGTAAATGGCACATCAACATCGAGCAAGAGATAGAGGGTATAATTTGACGCGCGCCGTTCCGCTTCAGCGCGTATATCCGCCGGACAAGTGCCGTAAAGTAAGTCACTCCAAAGCACCGTCGTCAGCGCCTCGGTGTCGCAGAGCACGAGCGGCGGCGCCAGCGCCACAGCCGCGTCTTCCCGTCGCCATTGCTCGCGCGCGATCATCGGGATATGCGCCAAGGTAATCCCGCCGTGTTGGTCCCAAAATTCGCGGGCGTACTCAGCAACCACGGGGGCGTTAAAATGGGCAGCCAACTGCTGCGCGAGTTGCGTCTTGCCCGTGGATTCCGGCCCAAATAAAGCGACCCGTTTCATGCGGCGACCTTACATCCTTGGCGCCACTCGCGCCAACCCCACAGCGACATCCACCAAAAGATCAGGTAAAGCCCACTCGTCAGTCGTAAATCCTTCACCCAATAAACGCCCACGGCTACCGTGTTGACGAGCAGCCAGCCCAGCCAACATTCCATTTTTTTTCGCGCCTGCAGCCACTGGGCAATTAAACTAAAAATTAAGATGAAGGCGTCCCACCACGGCAGCGCCGCATCGGTCAGGCGATGCATGCCCCACCCCCAGACGGCGGTCAGGCCGGCGCCCACGACCACCCAGCTTCCTCGCGCCATGGGGCTTAACTGCGTCACCGGCAGTACTCCCAGCGGGGACGAGCTCAGTCCACCCCGCCGCGCCCAGTGCCACCAGCCATAGATCTGCAGGGCAAAAAAGAGAACCTGCAGAATTGCATCAGAATAAAGCTTAGCTCCATAAAACACCCACGCGTAAATTCCTACCTGCACTAAGCCGACCGGCCACCCCCAGAGATCCTGGCGAATCATCAACCTGACGCCGATAACGCCCAGCACCGTGCCGATAATTTCCCAGATGCTCATAATCAATAAAGGTCAGCGCGGTGGAATAAATATCGGGAGCGGTCCGCTTAGCCTCCAGCTAAATAGGCCTCCATCGCCTCGCGCGTCAGCCGATGACCAGCGGCACAACGCGGACATTCCACGCGGATTGATTCCGCCTCGCCAAAAATTCCCACCGGATCCGCGCGAAAAGCGGGGGCGATCGCGCCCAGAATTTTTGATTGCGTGCAACCGCAGTGCCAGCGGTAAAGCCGCTGCTCAATCCGCGTCAAGATTTCGGCCTGGGCCAGCGCGCTGACGCCCGCTGCCGCGACGGCGTTAAACCAAGACGCATCATAGTCAGGCTGTGAGACGAGCAGCGCATAATCATCGTTCCCGAGGTGAAAATAACGCACCGGGCATTGTTCACTTTGAGCATAATAATCCGTGGCCGCGAGCAACGGATCATTCCCGATAAAATTAATCACGCTCCGCCGAGTCTCTGCGCCGCGGCGTGGCACATTGTCGCTGTAGAAGGTATTGAGCGCAGCGACCTTAACATTTTCCGTAAAAAGCCGCCCGGTGATCGTGCAGTCCTCGTTATCCATCGCGAGAAACACATTGAGCCGCGGTGCTTGAAAATTAAGCGACCAAGCCAAGTGCTCATTCAGCGGTCGCGCCGCGGCATGGAGCACACCCGCCACGAGCGCCTCTTTAAAAATAGCCGCCTGCGTTGACGGATATCGCAAATGCTGGTCCGCCAGATGCAGATAATAATCCGTAAACAAAGGGGTTAAGTCTGCCCGTACGAGCAGCACATTGCGGTGGCGGATAAAATCCACCGTGACAACGGCACCTGAATCGGTCGCTAACTGGTCTGGCGGCATCCCACGCAGTGTATGAATAATTCCTGAATGTCCAGCGAGGGCCATGCTCATGCCCAGACGGATTAACTAATCGAGAGAATCCCCACCGACCGCATCCCTCAGCGCCTGAGGGATCGCCCCCGTCAGTTGGCCTTAATCACACCCTTACTCTGCAGCTTCTTTACCTTGGGCTTAATCACGAAAGTACAGTAACCGGCATTGGGATTCTGATTGAAATAATTCTGGTGATAGTCTTCGGCGCGCCAAAATTTCTTGAGCGGGACAATCTGAGTCACAATGGCGTCACGATAGCTCGCTTGCGCCGCCTGCTGCGCGCGTTGGGCTACTTGATGCTGCGCCTCATCATGGTAAAATATCACCGAGCGATATTGGTCACCGTGATCAGCTCCCTGCCGATTGAGCGTGGTGGGATCATGCGCCTCAAAGAAAATCTCGAGCAATTTTTCGTAACTGATGATCGCAGGACTAAACTCCACTTGAATGACTTCGGCGTGACCCGAGCTATGACTGCAGATATCCTCGTAAGTTGGGTTTTCAGTTTTTCCGCCCGAATATCCACTGACACTGTGCAGCACCCCAGGGACGCGCTGAAATACCGCCTCTATGCACCAAAAACATCCGCCTCCCATTGTCGCAAATTCGGTGGAGGACGCCGCGGGGGATTGGGCTGAAATATTCATAGCAGAAAAAACAAAACCGAAGGCAAGGAGTGCGCGAAGTTTCATCATTAGTCCACTAGGCTAGTCCATTATCGCGCCGAATCAACCCGCGAGGTTATTTATTCTGTAAATCTTGTTCCTGAGCGGCAACCGTGATTACTTCTTAAAAGGCCCCCTTTAATTTCACGACCCGAGGCTATCTATGGAAGACTCACGCATCGATAAATGGCTCTGGAGCGTACGCGTTTTCAAGACACGTCCCCTTGCGATGGAAGCCTGTCGCCTCGGCAAGGTTCTCATGGGCGAGCTAGCCGTCAAACCCAGCCGAGACCTTCGTATCGGCGATACGGTGACCATTCACCTCGGGACGATCACCCGCACCCTGAAAGTTACCGCGCTGCCGCCCTCCCGCGTTGCCGCCAAACAGCTTCCCGAATTTATCACCGACCTCACTCCACCAGCTGAATACGCCCGGGCTAAACAAGCCGCCCTCGAGCATCAACTTGCCCGCCAGCGCGGCCTCGGCCGACCGACCAAAAAAGAGCGGCGCGATATGTCGGACCTTTTTGGCTTTGATTAAAACTCGCCGGCCGCGCGACTGAACAAAGCAAGCCTACGTCCGCTTAGCGCGTTAATTTACGGTACTTGATCCGATGAGGCTGATCGGCATCCCGGCCTTTGCGCTTCTTAAAATCTTCAAGGTAACTCGTATAGTTGCCCGCAAACCAATGGACGTGACTATCGCCCTCAAAGGCCATGATATGAGTCGCGACCCGGTCGAGAAACCAGCGATCGTGAGAGATAATAACCGCGCAACCGGCAAAAGTTTCCAGCGCTTCCTCCAACGCGCGAATGGAATTCACATCGAGGTCGTTGGTGGGCTCGTCGAGCAAAAGTAGATTAGCCTCACTTTTAAGAACGCGCGCCAACAAAACTCGATTGCGCTCGCCCCCAGAAAGCACGCCCACTTTCTTTTGTTGATCCGCTCCGGTGAAGCCAAATTGCGCGCAATAGGCGCGACTGTTCACTCCGCGCGAGCCCAGCATCATGATTTCTTGGCCGTCGCTGATCACTTCCCAAATTGTCTTGTTCCCCTCCAACGAATCGCGCGATTGCTCGACGTAAGCGGTTTTTACCGTTTCCCCCACGCGAAATGCGCCCGCATCGGGCTTTTCTAAATTAGTAATTAATTTAAATAACGTCGTCTTGCCGGCACCGTTCGGGCCGATAATACCGACGATCCCTCCTGGCGGCAGAGAGAAATTAAGCTGATCGAAGAGTAAATTATCACCGTACCCCTTGGCTACTTGCTGCGCCTCGACGACGAGCGCACCCAGCCGCGGGCCGGGTGGAATAATGATTTCGAAAAGTTTCTCCTGCTCAGCGACATCCGCATTGAGCATCTGCTCATAAGCGTTGATGCGGGCTTGGCCTTTGGATTGGCGCGCCCGAGCGCCCTGCCTGATCCAAGCCAACTCACGGGCCATGGCCTTCTGCCGCTTGCTCTCGGTGCGTTCCGCCACCACCGCCATCGCCTGTTTTTGCTCCAGCCATGACGAATAATTTCCCTTAAAAGGCAGGCCCGACCCGTGATCGAGCTCCAGAATCCAGCCGGCGACATTATCCAAAAAATAACGATCATGCGTGACCGCGATGACGGTGCCTTCGTAACGACTCAGATGCTGCTCGAGCCAATTAACCGAATCAGCGTCCAGGTGATTAGTTGGCTCGTCCAGCAAGAGGATCGAGGGTTTTTGTAACAGTAAACGGGCCAGCGCAACACGCCGACGCTCACCACCGGAGAGATGGTCAACCATCGCCTCCGCTGAGGGACAGCGCAGCGCGTCCATCGCCTGCTCAATCAGGGGTGCCACATCCCAGGCGCCGAGGTGATCAATCTTCTCCTGCAGCTTGGCTTGTTTTTCAGAAATAGCATCCTTCGCCGCATCATCCTCGGCGGCGGAAAGCTCGTCCCAGCTCGCATCATACGCCGCGGTCAGATCCGTGAGGTGTTTGACGCCCTCCTCAACGCAAGCGCGCACGGTCGACCCGGGGGTAAGCGCCGGCTCTTGCTGGAGAAAACCCACCGTGTAGCCCGGCTCAAAGTGCACCCGACCTTCAATGTCGGTATCGATCCCCGCGAGAATCCGCATCAGCGAAGATTTGCCGGAACCATTAAGACCAAGCACGCCGATCTTGGCGCCGTAATAAAAGGAGAGCGAGATGTCGCGGAGGATTTCCTTGCGCTCGATTTTTTTCGAGACGCCGAGCATCGAGAAGATAATTTTGGGGGCTTCCAGAGTGGCCATAGAAAGAAAAGCTGGGCGTTGATCGCGAAGAGTCGAGCGCAAGAAAGAATCAGCTAAAAGCCCCCGCGCCCGTGGTCCAGCCCTCGCCGCAACTGGCAGCGGAGCAGTTTGTGACCGCGGCGGCGGTCACCCCATTTGCTCAGACCTCATAAACGTGCAGCGGCACCGGATCGAGAATTTTGGCTTTGGGCAATTGCTCGGCCAGTTGGGACTTGAACCAATCGCGGGCATCGGGATCCCCATGCGTCAGCACCACGCACCGCGCTTTGGTCTGCACCGCGAATTCCAAGAGCTCGCCCCGCTCGGCGTGGCCGCTCAACTCAAAGCGCTCCACCCGAGCCTTAACCTTAGTCTTAACGTCGAGGGCCGAAAACAAGAAATTGGCGCCCGGCTTCGTGGCCAATAATTTTCCGCCCGGAGTGTCCGGATCACAAAAGCCCACAAAGCCAATCGTGTTATGGGCGTGACCCAACAAGCCCGAGGCGAGCGCATAACTTGGCGTGCGCTCCACCAACATACCGGAGCTAACAATATAAAGCCCCTTTTGGTGTGGCTCTTGACCCGGGGTAGTTTTACGCGGCAACTTACCCAATTTGAGATCCTTTAAAATTCGCCGATCGAATTGCACATCTTTCGTTTTCCGCGAAACCTCATCAAATAATTCCGAAAGCCCGATCCCGAGGCCGCCCGCAAACATCGGGCAATCGATCAACCGACCGAAGCGGCGCGCATCGTGAAAGACGGCGAGCAATTCTTGCATCCGGCCCAAGGCAAACACGGGCAACAGGAAAGACCCCCCATTCGCAATCGTATCGTTAATGGAGTCGATCAGGCGCGCGATTTCATGAACGCGTTCCTTGCCATAAGCGCGCTCCGTCATGCCGCGCGTGGTCTCGATGATCAGCGTATCAAAATGGCCAATGGGGAAATGAGCCCCCTTCAGCGTGCGCAAATGTTCAAACAATACATCGCCGGTCAGAAATATTTTCCGGAGCCCGTGATGGATTTCAACCGCCGTGGCTCCCGCCACATGACCTGACGGGTGAAACATGAGCTCGATCTCCGTGCGCTTGCCTTTGATTTTCTTGATCTTCTTGAAATCAAGTCCGTTGAAACGATGCACCAGACCTTCAATTTCTTGATGGGTAAAAAGCGGGTAGCCCGGGATATTATCTTCCTCTTTCTGCTTCTGCATGACGTTGGCAGAATTATGCAGCATCTTCTCGATCAACATACGACTCGACTGCGTCAGAAGCACGGGGGTCTTGGGGTGTTGGCGCATCACGACGGGGAGACCACCAATATGATCCAAATGACAATGCGTGATGATGATGAGGTCGAGATGGACGTCGCGCAGTAATTTGAGGTCGGGTAAAGCCCCGAGGCCAGGCGTCTTGGGATTTAGTCCGCAGTCGACTAAAATATTCAAATCGCCGATCTGCAAAAGCAGTGAGTTGGCGCCAATACCGCCCTGGCGGTTGAGATCAGTAAGTTTCATGAGATGGAATCAGCCATGGAGAGGCGCCGACTCCCCGCAAGCAAGCCCCCTGTTTTTACGCAAAGGCTCAAGCGCAGAGGGGGCTGAAGCGGGACTAGACCAACGCCGGATTCACCGGGTGTGCGTTGCGGGGCAACGCCATCGAAATGCAACCGGCCGCCAGGACAAAGCTGCAGGCCCCCCACAAGCAGCCGAATATTCCTGCCCACTGATATAATACGCCAGAAAGGAGGCAACCCACGAGTCGGCCGCCAGCATTGGCCATATAATAAAAACCCACGTTGAGGGCCACTTTATCACCATCAGTGTAATCGAGAATCAGGTAGGAATGCACGGCGGAGTTGAGGGCAAAAATCACGCCAAAAATTGATAGCCCACTGACAACCACCCAACCAGCCGGTGCGCCGAGAGTCAAAGCGAGCGGTACTCCTGCCGATACTGCCGCGAGCATAAAGGCCAAAACTAAAGCCGCGCCTCCCGCGGGGGCCCGCCCACGCCAAAGAACCGGTGAAGCACCCTGCACCAAGCCATAGCCGATAACCCAGAAGGCCATGAAGGTGCCGACCTCGGTAAAACTCCACCCCAACACACTGCGCAGAAAAACGGGCACACCGACGACGAACCAAATGTCGCGGGCGCCGAAAAGAAAAAATCGCGCCGCGCAGAGCAGGTTAATTTCACGACTTTTCGCAAACAGCTCTTTAAAGCCCGCTTTGGTCTTTGCCTTGCCTAGTTCCGCTGGCAGCGAAACCCACGTGCCAATCCACACCAGGGCCAGTGCGCCAGCCATAATTTCTAGGGCCCCGGCAAATCCCGCTAGCGTGAGCAGAAAGCCGCCGAGAAAAAATCCCACGCCTTTCAGGGCATTTTTTGAACCCGTCAGCAGGGCCACCCAGCGAAAGAGCAGGCCCTGAGCCCCAGCCGGAACCAGCAGCTTGATGGCACTTTTGGAACTCATCTTGGTCAAATCCTTCGCGATGCCTGACAGGGCCTGCGTTGCCATTACGTAGGCAACCGCCCACCCTTCTGGCCAAGCCGGATTCAACCGCGCGAGCAAGCCTAGCGCTGCCACCTGCAACGCCAAGCCCGCGATCAGCGTCACGCGCAGCCCAAGCCGGCTCGCGAGCCAGCCTCCGAACAAGTTAGTCAGGATACCGCAAAACTCATAGAGCAGAAACAGCAAGGCTAGCGTCACCGGGCTATAGCCGAGATGAGAAAAATGCAGCAACACGAGCATGCGCAGCGCCCCATCGGTCAGCGTAAATCCCCAATAGGCGCCGGTGACAAAAATGTAATTACGGATGTTCATGCAGACCAGCGATCAGCTTACGCCCCCAGCGATCGCGCGACTTTGCGGGCCAGTTCGGCCATTCGATTAGCATAACCCCACTCGTTATCATACCATGCGTAAATTTTTACGAGGCGCCGGTTCACCACCATCGTGGACAAAGCATCAATCGTCGCAGAGGCTGGGTTGCCCTTGAAATCAATCGAGACCAGCGGCCGCGTCTCATAATCAAGGATGCCTTTTAGCGGAGCGATTTCGCTGGCGGCTTTAAGCAGGGCATTCACCTCTTCGGCAGTGGTGTCACGCTTCACTTGGAAAACACAATCGGTGAGCGATCCAGTCAGCAGCGGCACGCGGATGGCGTGCCCGTTAAGTTTGCCCAGTAACTCTGGATAAATAAGACCGATGGCGGTCGCGCTACCGGTGGTGGTCGGGATCAGGGAAAGGCCAGCGGCTCGGGCGCGACGCAGATCCTTATGGGGCGCATCGATGATGGTCTGGGTGTTGGTCGCATCGTGCACGGTGGTAATGGCCCCGTGCTCGATGCCCAAACCTTCGTGGATAACCTTTACCACTGGGGCGAGACAGTTGGTCGTGCACGAGGCGGCGGTGAGCAGTCGGTGCTTAGCGGAATCGTAGAGATCGTCGTTAACCCCCATCACAATATTCAAGCTATCGCCGCCTTTGACTGGCGCCGCGACGATCACCTTTGAGACACCCCGCTCGAAATAAGGCGCCAGTTGTTCGGGCGTGCGAAACTTGCCGGAGCACTCGAGCACCAGATCGACGCCATGGTCAGACCACGGCACTTCACCGGGCTTGGGGTGACCCGTGACGCGAATCGGGGTTGGCTCAGTTCCGACGCGAAAGGCGGCCCCCTCGGCCGTCGCCACCTGAGCCCAGCGCCCCTGCACGGAGTCAAAATTCAGTAAATGAGCGCAGGTGGCCGCATCAGCCTTAGGGTCATTAACCAGCACCCATTCAAATTCCGGCCAAGAGGCGGCCGCGCGAAAAACTAGCCGACCGATACGACCAAATCCGTTGATCCCTATTCGCATTTTTTTCATAGATTAATCAACCGCAGGCCCTGCGGCGACCCAGGACGGAGCCAGTCGCCCCGCCCCGTAACCGAGCGGGCCCGCAACCGCCCAGCCCCCGCGCGACTAAAAATGGCGCCAATTTTGTGAGCCGTGCCCGGTCGCGCATAAACAACGGGACGTCGTCCACGCATTTTTCAAGACAGGCTAAGTTGACCTGCAAAGCAGGCGAAGGCTTAGCGGGTAGCATGTAGATCACCCAGTTGCCTTGGCGCCGACATTGCACTAAGCCGCGGGCCCGCAAATAAGCTAAATGCTTGGAGATCTTTACCTGCGGCTCCCCTAGAATTGTTTGAAAATGACAAACACAGAGCGGTCCAGGCATCAGCAAATGCAACACCCGCAAGCGCGTTAAATCCTGCAGGCTTTGGTAAATTTTTACTAATTCCACCCCCAAGCTGTATTCTCATACAAGAATATAGCTCAAGTCAGAATATCGGGCGTTACCGCAACGTAACTTCCAGCTTTTCACTTAAGCCCCCACCACCATCTCAGATATGCTTGGAATCGGCTTCGTCTTTTTTGACGTAGCCACTTTCCTGCCGTTGGTGATTAACGGCATTTTTCTTAAGATATGCTTGGTAAACATCGTCAGGCGTCATGCCGAGGGTCTGCGCCAGCGACACCAGAAAGTGGAAAAGATCGACGACCTCAACCTTGGCGTTCTGCTCGTCAAACTTCTGGTACTTTGCCCACCATTTCCATGGCACGCTATCAATCAGCTCGGCCGTCTCCTGCTGCATGGCGCGAGTGTAGTTAAGAATCCACTTCGCTTTTTCTTCGTCAGTGGGCGGTGGTAAATTCACTCCAATGCGCTTATTGAGCGCATCTTGCATACGAAAAATTTGCTCGAGTTTGTCCATGACGACTAACTTGAGCGCCACTTCCCCCTCTGGCAAGCCCGTCGCCCAGGAAAAATTAAGTTGCCCTGCCAGGGTGTATCCACGACTTTCACCAGCTATTGCCGCTGTTGAGCGAGATTTTCGAGCTCCAGCTGGCATCAACAACCCTGTGCCGCCATTCTTGGCAGGCGCTTACAACCAACAACATAGACATGTCATCCACAGAATCGTCCAATGCTCCTGCCGAAGCATCTGCGACCACTCCGGCGTTAAACGCCGAGTCCTCATTCGGCTCCACGCGCGGCTCTGGCCTAGCCCGCGGGAAAGCTAAGCGTCCGAGCCCCCCTGCTGCCGCTACCGCGGCCTCTGCCGAGTACACCCCGACCGCAATTGCGGTCGTGACCGCTCCGCGTGAATACCAAAATCCGTTCGCCCCGGTGGAAACACCCGTGGCTGTAACTGAGTCCGCTGCCCCTGTCGCCCCCGCGCCAGTTGCTGCTGCTCCAGTTACCCCTGTCAAAGCCCCTGCCGCGGTTATCGCCGCTCCCGTCCAAGTCGCCCATGAAGAGCCTGCTGAATTAAATATTCTCGAGCCCGAACAACAGAAAACCGCGCCGGCCCAAACTTGGGAAAGCGAAGGATTCCGACCTGCCCGCGAGTCGCGCAATGATCGTCCTCGGCGGGAAGAAGCCCGCCGCGAAGAACCGCGGCGCGCCGCAAGCCCAGCCCAGGAGCCGTTTGATCCAGCCTCGATTCCCGAGAAATACATCTACGTGCGCCCCGGCTACAATTATGTGCCCACGCCGTCTAACTTCGGTGGGGCCCCGCGCGAGAATCGCTCGACTCGTCCCGCTGCGCCGGATGCTCCCGCAGCTCCACGCAGTCCTGCGCCGGCTCCATCGCGGGGATTTTTCGGCTGGCTGAAATCTCTCTTCACGAGTTCCCCCAGCACCTCGGCTTCTGCCACGGCGCCATCAGGGGATCGCGCCTACCACCGCAATCGCGGTGATCGCGGGCGCAGTTCCCACGGTGGTGGCGGTGGTGGTGAGGGCCAACGTCGCCGCAGTCGCGGTGGTCGCGGTCGGAGCCAATCCCGCGGTGACTATCGTGGCGGTGGCGACCAAGGCTCGAGTCAGGGTGGCGTCTAAAGCCACTTAACTCTTGCCAACGCGCCCCGCGCGAATCGCATTCAAAGCGTCTGCCTTAGGGTAGACGCTTTTTTATGGTCGCGGACCGCAGCGCGTCACGTTCAACTCGCATTTTCCCTCTCACCCGATGGCTGATCTCATCATTCACGGCGGCAAACCCCTCAGCGGCACGATCACGCCCTCAGGCAACAAGAATTCCATCTTGCCGATTCTTTGTGCGTCTCTGCTCACCGACGCAAAACTCACGCTGCGGCACGTCCCGTTTATTACGGATGTCGAGAAGCTCGTGAATTTTTTCACAGAACAAGGCTCACGCATTGGGTGGGATCGCGCCGCTGGCACGATGAGCATCGATCATTCGAGTTTCGATGCTCGCCGCCTCAATGGCGAATTGCCCGCCGGGATGCGCTCTGCCGTGCTCCTCTTCGCGCCGCTATTGCAGCGCATGAAGAAAATCACGCTGCCCACCAACGCCAAAGGTTGCTCACTCGGTATTCGCGAATTGGACCCGCACTTAGAGATTCTCGAAAAATTGGGGGCCAAAATCTCGCATCAGCGCAAATTAACCATGGCCCTGCGTGGTCGTTTTCGCGCCGGCCGCCACTGGCCCGATTATATGTCGGTGACGGCGACAGAAAATTTCGTCATGGCCGCGGTGCTGGCGGAAGGTGAATCGGTGCTGCTCAATGCAGCGAGCGAGCCTCATGTCCAAGATCTCTGCGCTGCCCTCGTCACGATGGGGGCAAAAATCACGGGCCTTGGCACCAGCCAACTGACGGTAACCGGGGTTAAGCAGCTCAAGGGCGGCACGATCACGATCAATACCGACCATCATGAGGTTGTTACGTTTCTGGCGCTCGGCGCCATCACTGGCGGCGAAGTCCGCGTTAAAAATTCCCTCCCCCACCACTTTGACCTGATCAATCGCTCGTTCGCCAAGTTGGGCGTCAAAATCGACTACGAGGGCGACACCGCCATCGTCCGCCGCCGCCAAAAACTCGTCATCACGCAACCCTTCACCTCGAACCTGCTGCCTAAAATCGAAGCGGCCCCGTGGCCTTATTTTCCGGTTGATCTGCTGCCGTGCATGATCGCGCTCGCGGTGCGAGCCGAAGGGACCGTGATGTTTTGGAATAAAGTCTACGAAGGTGGCTTCACCTGGATGTCAGAGTTATCTAAATTTGGCGCCCACGTGGTCGTCAGTGATCCGCACCGGATTACCGTTTTTGGCGTCCGCCCCCTTCACCCCACGACGGTTGAAGCTCCTTACATCATCCGCGCCGCGGTCGCACTTTACATGGTGGCGGCCAGCATTCCGGGGAAAAGTGTGGTGAAGAATGCCGACACGATCAAACGCGCCCACCCTCATTTCGTCGAAAACCTGCGAAGCCTTGGCGCAGAG
>SXZN01000093.1 GCA_005787865.1 Opitutaceae bacterium
ATGGATTTAACGGCGCCCCTGCCGGCCGATTTCAAGAAAATGCTGACCGCGCTGCGGAAACTATAGCGGCCAGTTGAGCGGAAATGGTCCAGTGCGATTTACAAGCCAGCCAGTGCTTCCGCGGCGAGCCCCCAGCGCAAATTGTGCAGTGAGTGGTGAAAGCAATCGAGGTGAGCGTAGTCGGCCACCGTCAGCATGGTGATCAAAGCGGCGGGGAAGACATCAGCGCGCGCCTTCGCCATCCCGGGCAGGGCTTGGCGGGCCTCGAGATTCAGTGGGCTGATTTCGTCGAGCAAGTCAGCGATCGTTTCAATGCCGATCAGCGTGGGGCTTTCCGCGAACGATAAATTATGCCGAGCACCCTTCAATGCTCGCACAGTGTTCATACTGCCGCCCATAAAAATTGCGGGTGGTGCAACGAGGGGGAAACGAAAACTACTCCGCTTAAGTTCGTCGCGCACGTGTAAGGCTAACGCCGTTGTCTCGGCGATCACCAAAGGGGCGGCGGGCTCTTTAATAAAACGCTCCGTGAGCCGAACGCACCCGAGTTGGAGGCTCCGGGCCTGCGTGATTTTGCGTTGGACAAAACGCAGGCACTCAAGGCTACCCCCGCCAAGATCGAAGACATAAAAATCATTGAAAGCGGCAAAGGCCGGATCGCTGCTCAAGCCGAGCCCAATCATATTCGCTTCTTCGTCGCCGGTCAGAATGCGAACATTATGTCCGGTCTCAGTGGCAACGCGGGCCCGAAAATCTGCGCCGTTCGTGGCATCGCGCACTGCGCTTGTGGCGACAAGAACGATTTTAACGGGGGCGTACGGCGCTGCCGTGGCGAGCAATGCTTGAATAGCCGTAAGCCCACTGGCCATTCCCTCCGCACCGAGCCGAGGTACCGCCTGGCTGATACCTTGGCTGATCCGCGTTTCAATCGTCTGACTCTGCAGCTCTTTAATTTCACCGGCGTGCCCTCGATGCGCGACGAGAAGCTTGAGCGAATTGCTCCCGATATCGATGATCGCGACAGCGGAAGCCATGGCTAGAGTACGAAATCTTTCGGCGCAATGAGCACGACGAACTCACCTTTAAGGCTCAGCTTGAGCAGTTGCGCGACGACATCGCCGGCCGGACCGGTCAGAAAGGTTTCGTGGATTTTAGTGACCTCTTTGGCGATGCAGATTACCCGTTTTGCCCCAAGGGTCTGGACGATCTCCGTGGCGAATTTATCGATGCGATGGCAGCTTTCATAGAGGGCGATGGTGTAATCGAAATCACGATGCCTTTCGAGAAAGGCCGTGCGGGCGGCTGTCTTGGGTGGCAGAAAGCCAGCGAACAAGAAGCCGTTGGTGGGCAAGCCAGCGGCGCTGAGGACTGCGATGACGGCACTCGGGCCGGGCACTGGGACGACGGGCAGCTGACGGCGGCGACAAGCGCGTACGATTCTAAAACCCGGATCACTCAAGCCAGGCGTGCCCGCATCACTCACGACGGCGACTGATTTTCCCTGGATAATAAGTTCAACTAACTTGTCGGCCGCCTCGGTCTCGTTGTGATCGTGATACGCTACCAATTCCCGGTGCAGCCCGAGTCGCGTGAGCATGGCGCCAGTGGTGCGGGTATCCTCGCAGGCCACGATATCAACGGCTCCCAGAATGGCGCGGGCGCGATCCGTGAGATCGCCCAGATTGCCGATGGGGGTAGCCACCACATAAAGGTGGCCGGGCAAGGGCGTGAACGAAGCGTTGGCGGCAGGCGTGGTCATGACGTCGCCGATAAATGGCGCGAGGTCGGCCGCGCCTTACTTGCCCATCCCAGGAATACGGCCTTCCCAGTCGGCGGGCCGGCTCCACGGAATTGAGGAATCCTGCTTGGGGGGCACACAACCGGAGAGGCCGGCGAAGGCGAGGATCGCGAGCAATGAAATTAAAAGGGGTTTTCTCAAGTTAGACATATTAGATTTTGATACGAAATTATCCCCGCTCTGCAACTGTCCTTTCGAGCAAGCTGACGCCGCTGAATTGGGGCACGGCTGGATAGGCGCGGCGAGGGGACCATAAAATTAATTACGCAATATTGATGAAGTGGGTAAGCTTTACGGCACCTGCTGGTAGGTTGAGTTAAACCAAGGCTTGCGCGGGGTTTTCCTGACTTGGCGACTCGGATTAGCGGCCAAATGTTCCAGAATTTTAAAAACAAGTTCTGCTTGGGTAGGCTGGCCGATTTTTTGTGCTAAACCCTCCGCGGTGAAGGCAACTTCCGGGGCTGCGGCCAAGGCCGCCTTGATGGCCAGTTTCAGCGTGAGGACTTTACCCGCGGCCAGCTTACCGGCCTCAACGCCGGGTTGGTGGTAGGCGTTGATCTTAATTAACGACGCATAAAATCCCACCGCCCGCTCGTAGAGCGCGATCAGCCGCCCGATGCTCTGGGGTGAAACCTCGTCAATTGTGATGGTGAGGGATGGGCGGTTTTTATCACTGAGGGCTTCGCGCGTACCGAGCAGAAAGCCTTGGAGGAAATCACCGCTGGTTACGCCGGGTTCAACTTCGAGCGCAGAATCGGTCGCGCGGTCTTTGAGTACTTCAATGAAGGTTATAAAAAAATTATCCACGCCATCGCGTAATTGCTGCACATAAGCATGCTGATCGGTGGAACCTTTATTCCCATAGACCGCGATCCCTTGGTGCACGAGGTTGCCCGCCAGATCGCGTTCCTTGCCTAAGGATTCCATGACGAGCTGCTGCAGGTAACGGGAAAAAGGCAGGAGCCGATCTTTGTAGGGGAGTATGACCATGTCCTTCGTGCCGTGGCCATCGGTCGCCCAATACCACATTAGCGCCAACAAGGCCGCCGGGTTTTCTCGCAGCACGGGCTGGCGGGTCGCGACGTCCATCGCGGCCGCCCCAGCGAGTAATTGATCGATTTTGATGCCTTGGAGTGCGGCGGGTAGGAGGCCCACGGCACCCAGGACCGAGGTGCGGCCACCGATCCAGTCCCACAGGGGGAAACGCGCGAGCCAGCCCTCTTGCTGCGCCAGTCGATCGAGTTGGGAATTCTCCCCGGTAACCGCGATGAAGTGGCGGGGATAGTCGAGCCCGGCCACACGAAAAGCCGCCTGGGCTTCCACCATGCCGTTGCGCGTTTCGGCCGTGCCGCCAGATTTTGAAATTACTAGGACGAGCGTTTGCTTTAAGCGACGGCCTAATTGTTTGAGCACGGAGTCCATGCCATCTGGATCCGTGTTGTCGAAAAAGACTAAGCCCATTTTATCGGGTCCAGCCTTAAGCCGGCCCAACGCGTGGCTGATAAACTGG
>SXZN01000009.1 GCA_005787865.1 Opitutaceae bacterium
AAGCGCGTGCGCACGCCGAGACCGGCTTCGCTGGCGACAAGGAATTTGGCAGAATGGTCGACCACTTCGATTACATCGAGGTAGTCACTGTCGAGTTTGAAGCGCATGCCAGTGACGCCCCCCGTGGCTCGGCCGGTCGCGCGGAAGAGTTCTTCGTTGGTTTCTGCATCTCGTTCGCGAAAGCGAACCGCAAGCCCTTCGTGGGAGACGAGGATCAGCTCGTTTTCACCAGTGGTGAGTACGGTACCGATAACGGTGTCGCCTTCCGCTAAATTAATCCCGATCAGGCCGCCTTCGCGGGTGCAGTTAGCGTAATCAGCGAGGGAGCTCTTTTTGATTACTCCGCTCTTAGTGGCCATCACGAGGTAGCAATCCTCCGCAAAATCTTTCACGCAAATCATCGCGGCGATCTTTTCACCCTCGGCCAGACGGAGGAAGCTGGAGATTGATTTACCTTTGGCCGTGCGGGTGCCCTCGGGGGTATCATAAACCTTTTTCGCATGGCATTGGCCGATGCTAGTCAGGAAAAGGATATAATCGTGGGTGCTGGCGGTGAAAAGATGTTCGGCAAAATCTTCCTCGTAGGTTTCGGCGCCGATGACGCCCTTGCCGCCGCGCTTCTGGGAACGGTATTCAGCGACCGGGGTGCGTTTAATAAAGCCAAGGTGCGAAACGGTGATGACGCAGCCCTCGTTGGGGATCACGTCTTCCATCCGCAGTTCCCCAGCATCATCGATAATTTGGGTGCGGCGCGGAGAGGCGTATTTATCGCGCAGCTCGAGCAATTCTTTTTTGATTAAAGCGAGTAAGCGGGCCTCTGAGCCGAGGATGCCGCGGAGTTCCTCAATCAATTTCATCAATTCAAGGTACTCTGCCTCAATCTTGCCGCGTTCGAGACCCGTGAGTTGGTAGAGGCGCAACTCAAGGATGGCGTTGGTCTGGCGTTCGGAGAGGGGATACTTCGCCATCAAGCGCACTTTCGCATCATCGCGATTAGTGGAGGCGCGGATAATTTTTACAAAATCATCAAGGTTATCGAGGGCGATGATGTAGCCTTCGAGAATATGGGCGCGATCCTCAGCTTGGCGCAGACGGAACTGGGTGCGGCGCGTGATAACATCACGGCGATGGTCGATGTAACACTCGATGAGTTCCTTAATGTTCATCTGCTTCGGCCGCTTCTTGTCGAGGGCGAGCAAGATAACGCCGAAGGAAGATTCGAGGGAGGTCTTCTGGTAAAGCTGATTGATCACAATCTGGGCCTGCTCGCCCCGCTTGAGTTCGATTACGATGCGCGTATTTTCATCCGATTCATCGCGAAGATCGCGAATGCCATCGATTTCCTTATCGCGCACGAGATCGGCGATCCGCAGCACAAGGGTCGCGCGGTTTACGTTATAAGGAATTTCCGTGATAACGATTTGCTCCATCCCGCCCTTCATCTCCTCCGTGTGGGCTTTACCGCGGGTGCGAACAATGCCACGACCCGTGGTAAGGTAGGACTTGATCCCTTCGCGGCCATTGATGAATCCTCCGGTCGGGAAATCGGGTCCAGGAATATAGCGAATGAGGTCGATCACCGAAATGCTCGGCTGATCGATGACGGCACAAGTCGCATCAATAATTTCTCCGAGATTATGCGGCGGAATATTAGTGGTCATCCCGACGGCGATGCCCGTCGATCCGTTCATTAACAAATTAGGCAGAGCCGCCGGCAGCACGGTCGGTTCCGTGGTCGATTCTTTATAATTAGGCGCGAAATCGACGGTGTCTTCCTCGATATCTTTTAGGAGTTCCTCGGCAATCGCGTTGAGGCGAGCTTCGGTGTAGCGGTAAGCCGCTGGCGGATCACCATCGACGGAGCCAAAGTTGCCTTGTGGGTCGATCAGCGGATAACGCATGACCCACGGTTGGGCCAGCCGCACGAGCGTGTCGTAAACTGAGGAATCGCCATGGGGATGGTAATTCTTGAGCACTTCTCCAACGACGCCGGCGCACTTATCAAATGGCCGATTGTGCACGAGGCCTTCGCGCAACATCGCGTAGAGAATACGCCGCTGCACCGGTTTGAGGCCATCCCGAGCATCGGGCAGGGCGCGCGAGACGATGACCGACATCGAGTACTCGATGTAAGCCGTCTGCATGATGTCGGTAATGTTAGCGGAGGAGAGTTTTTCGTTAGCGGTATACACAGGGAGAAGTGAGGGGTGAGGGGTAAGGGCGGATGGGTTTCGGTCGCTGGGCTAAATCGATAGCCTATGACCTCTCGCCCAGGACCATTTTAGACGTCCAAGAATTGTACGTTGAGCGCATTGTCCTCGATGAACTGGCGGCGCGGGGGGACTTCGTCGCCCATTAATAAGGTGAAGAGCGCATCGGCCTTGGCGGCATCATTGATGCTCACTTTGAGTAGACGCCGCTTCTCGGGATCCATGGTGGTTTCGTAGAGTTGCTTCGGATTCATTTCGCCGAGGCCTTTGTAGCGTTGAATCGAGAGACCTTTCCGGCCGTTGGCGCGAATTTGGGCGACAATATCGAGCGAGGAGAAAAGGTTGGTTTTATTCTCCGTTTTTTGACCAGCATTCTCGGTCATTGTGTAGCGCGGCTCGGCGGCAGGAGCAAACGAGGCGGTTTCGAGCCCGGCATGCTCGATGGCCTTCAGGAGCTTCGTCATCTCATTTGATTCAAAAATCTCATGGATGGTAACGCGGCGCTGCAGTTGGCCTTCGCGCGCGGTGCTGGCCTCGGCCAGGTCGGCATTCATGCCAAACTCAACGCTGAAGGCGGCACGAGCCTTGTCGTCTGCGAGAAAGCGATGAGACTCTTTGTTGCCTTCGCGGATGCGTGCAATGTAGCGGGGCAATTCATGAGAACCTGGGCTGCGTTGGTCGAGATACTCCGCCAGAGTGGCGCCGTAACGAGTGATCCCAGCCCCCAGCTTATCGAGCGTGGAGAGGAGCTCGACAAATTGATCAATCGCCGCGGGGGCAAAAATATGGGCGTCGCGACTGCGCGCGAGAATGATGTCTTCGGAGCCAAGCTCGAGGAGGATGCGATTGAGTTGCTCGTCGTTGTCGACGTATTGCTCGCGCTTCTTGCGCTTGATTTTGTAGAGCGGCGGTTGGGCGATGTAGACGTAGCCGCGATCGACCAGTCCGCGCATCTGGCGGTAAAGAAAGGTGAGCAGCAAGGTCCTGATATGAGAGCCGTCGACATCGGCATCGGTCATAATGATGACCTTATGGTACCGCGCCTTATCGACATTAAAGGCGTGTTCATCCTCGCCGGTGCCGATGCCCGTGCCGATCGCGGTGATGAGGGTTCGAATTTCCTCATTATTGAGTACTTTATCGAGTTGGGCTTTCTCTGAGTTGATCAGCTTACCGCGGAGAGGGAGAATGGCTTGAAAGAGTCGATCACGGCCTTGTTTGGCCGAACCACCAGCGGAGTCGCCCTCGACGATATAGAGTTCGGTGAGGGCGGGATCGCGCTCAGAGCAATCAGCCAATTTACCCGGGAGGCCACCGCTGGAAAGGGCGCCTTTGCGGATCGTCTCTCGAGCCTTGCGGGCTGCTTCGCGCGCGCGCGCAGCCGTGAGGGATTTCTCCACGATGCGCTTGGCGATAGTCGGGTTGGCGTCGAAGAAGAACATGAGCCCCTCGTAGGAGACAGAACTCACGATGCCCTCGACCTCGGGGGACAGCAGCTTGACCTTGGTTTGGGATTCAAACTTAGGGTCGCTGTGCTTAATCGAGATAACGGCGGCGAGACCCTCGCGCACGTCGTCGCCGGTGATCTGCGGATCTTTGTCCTTGAGTAGATTGTTGGCCTTCGAGTGCTGATTGATCGCCCGAGTGAGGGCACCGCGAAAGCCGGAGAGATGCGTGCCCCCGTCAGGATTATTAATGGTGTTCGTGTAGCAGAGCACGAGGTCGTTATAGCTGTCGTTGTATTGCAGCACGACTTCGACGTGAATTTCGACGGCCTTATCGTCGAGGGTGCTGCTCGTTTCCTTGACGATGCGAATCGGTTTCGGGTGCAGCGCGACTTTGCCCGTGTTGATCTGCTTAACGAATTCCTCGACTCCGTCTTTGTAGAAATAAGTTTCCTTCTTCGGGACGGTGGGGCGTTCGTCGGTGAAGACAATTTCCAGGCCGGAATTCAGGAAGGCTAATTCGCGGAGGCGCTGGGCGATGCGGTCGAATTGAAAGACCGTCGTTTCGCGAAAAATCTCGGCGTCTGGTTTGAACGTAATGTAGGTGCCGGTGCTGGTGGCCTTTCCGATCACTTCTAGTGGCTGCACCGTTTTGCCCCGCGCAAATTTCATGTGGTGCACGTGGCCACCGCGCGAGACTTCGACTTCGAACCACTCAGAGACAGCATTCACGCATTTTGCGCCCACCCCGTGGGTGCCCCCGGAGAATTTATAGCCACCCTGTCCATATTTCCCGCCGGAGTGCAGGGTGGTGAGTACCATTTCAACGCCCGGAATTTTATATTGCGGATGAATATCAACCGGAATGCCGCGGCCGTTGTCGCGGATGCTGATGGAGCCATCTACGTGAATGGCGACTTCGATTCGCGTGCAGAAATTGGCGAGATGCTCGTCGACTGAATTGTCCAGCACCTCAGAAACACAGTGGTGCAACGCGCGCTCGTCGGTGCCGCCAATGTACATGCCTGGCTTTTTTCGAACGGCCTCGAGGCCCTCTAATTTGCCGAGCTTGGAAGCATCATAGGCATCGGCACCTGCTTGATTTTTGGCTTGGCGGAGGGCTTCTTCAGAGTTGGACATTAATATGATAAAGTTGTGAAAAAACATCGCGGAAGCAGCGGCATACGACAACGTTTTTCTATGCAAAAATCAGGGTATTTTTATGGCTAATAACGATATTTTAACTCATTGGAATGCAGTGATTAACAATATGATCAAAATGGGTCATTTTTCAGTGCTCTTGGTCGGTCAATTTTTCATTGAAGAAAGGGTCTCTTGGGTGCGGGGTTTTTATTTTGTCACGGTGTGGTGACAGATTCATTTGACCGGACCGAGCACCCACGCACAGTGACCACAACATGGCCGTATTTAGTCTGGAAAAATTGTTGGTGCTCCAAGAACGCGACAGCCAGCGATTGGCTTTCGAGCAACAGCTCAACGGGGTCCCGCGCGAGATCACGGCGGTCGAGTCCAAAATTGCGGCTGAGCGCACTGCCATTGAGGCCGCTAAGGCTGAATGGCACGGGCTAGAGTCAAAAAAGAAGCTGCTCGAAATTGACATCAAGAGCGCCGAGGAAAAGATCGGCAAATATAAGACTCAGCAAAGTCAGGTGAGAAAAAATGATGAGTATCAGGCTTTGACGCACGAAATTGAGACGACCGAACAGAGTATCGGTGGGTTAGAAGAGCAGGAAATTGGGGTGATGTTGCTCAGTGACGAGGCCAAGCAACGATTCGCGGCGGCGGAGGCTGAGTTGAAGCAAAATATTTCCGGCCACGAGGGGAGGATTCGCACGCTACAAGAGCGCGCGAAGCAATTGTTGGTTGATGTCCAATTAGCCCAAGTGGCGGTGGACGCAGCGCGGCCGCTTGTGCCTGAGCCCAGCTTGAGAATCTATGATCGGGTCGCCCGTAAGCCTGGTCACCCGGTCTGCGTAACGGTAAATGGCGACCGCTGCGGCGGTTGTCATCTTAAAGTGCCGACCCATATCGTAGTCCAAGCGCGCGCCGGGCTGGAAATTACCACTTGCGACCAATGTGGGCGTATTGTTTATTGGCAGGCTTAGTTTTGGGGCCAGGTCTTCGCTCCGAAGTTCTTTGATCCCAAGGCGCGGGTAATGCCGCGCCCGCTAAAGATAGTTCGGAGAGGAAAGTCCGGACACCACAGGGCAGGATTCCCCGCGAAAGAGGGGGCGCGACGCTTCAAGGCGTCGTGACGGATAGTGTCACAGAGAATATACCGCCTGAGGCGATTCACCGCAAGGTGGGGCGCTGCAGGTAAGGGTGAAAAGGTGGGGTAAGAGCCCACCGCGCCGAAAGTAATGACGGCGGCACGAAAAACCCAATCCGGTGCAAGACTAAATAGGGGACTCGGTGGCCCGTCGGATAGTCCCGGGTTAGTCGCACCCCAGCGTGTTCGGCGCAAGTCGAGCAACGGTGGGGCTGGTCACTTTCGGGTGGCCTGAGAGAAATGAAGATCACGTCGCGTTAATACCGCGGCGGACAGAATTCGGCTTATCGGCCCCAAAACTAAGTTCTTTTAACCAACGCGCCACCCCCGCCCGGGGTGGCGCGTTTTGCTTGAGGTCCGCCTGGGCGCTGCATTGGGGAAAGAATTCTCCCTTGACTCACTGGCCTGCCTCTGAGTTTTAGCCCCTTCCAACCTATTTAAGACCTATGGCCAACACTAAGTCCGCGATCAAAGCCGCCCGCAAATCCATCCGCAACGCGGCTCGTAACCAAGCCACCAAGACTCGGCTCAAGACCCTCGCTAAAGCCGTCCAGAAAGCTGCTGCTGGCACTGATGCCGAGGTAACCCGGACGACCGCCATTGCCTACTGCTCCGCGCTCGACCGAGCCGTCAAGGCCGACGTCATTCATCGGAACTCCGCTTCCAATCATAAGGCGCAATGCGCTAAGTATATTTTTGTCGCCAAAAAATAAGCCGACTTCAGCGAATTACTCTGCCCCGTGCGCCTAACCGCCACGGGGTTTTTTGTGCCGAGCAGGCAACTGGGCCGAAAATTGCGAAAACAAGTTGAGCCCGTCGTGATATTTCGTGTTCATCGCGGGCACTTGGTATGAAGGCTCGTCTGCATCTTTTGCCCTGGGATCGTCCGTTGCTGGGGCAGGCGGTCGCTTGGTTGGCGGCGGACTGGGTGGGCGATGGGCCGCTGGATCTCGCGCATCTTTTGGTCGTTGTGCCCACCCGGCAGTCGGGGCGTCGTCTGCGTGAGGCGCTGGCGGCCCACGCTTGGTCCCGCGGCCAGGCGGTTTTTTCTCCTCGCGTGGTTCTCCCCGAAACTCTGACCACCCTCGGCGTGTCGTCGGCCGGAGTGGCCTCGCGGCTCGTTAGTCAATTAGCTTGGATCAGAGTGTTGCGCGAAATACCGCTCGAGGAATTTCAGGCCGTATTTCCGATTGAGCCGCCCGCGCGGGATTTTGCTTGGGCGCGGCGCTTGGCGAGCCAGTTGTTGCATCTGCAATCGACGCTCATCGAGGTGGGTCTGCAAATAAGCGAGGTGGGCGCTAAGGCCGGCGCAGATTTTCCGGAGGCGGAACGTTGGCAGCAGTTAGCCCATCTTGAGCAGCGTTACCAAGCGGTGCTGGGCGCCCAGCATTTACAGGATGCGCAGGCGGCCAAATTAGATTTTGCCCGGCGACCAGTTTTGCCGCCGGAGGTTAAAAAAATTATCGTCCTCGGCACGCCCGATCCGTGGCCGCTAGCGGGTCAGATTCTCGCCGCATATGCGAAATCGATCCCCGTAGAAATAGGCGTGTTTGGCCCTGCGGAAGAGCCGCTGGCCCTGCTCTTTGACGATTGGGGTCGGCCGCGGCTGGATTTTTGGACGCAGCGTGAACTGCGTTGGGCTCAGTTTAATCAACAGGTTAGGCTCTGTGTTGATCCAGCGACTCAAGCGGGCCAACTCGTGGCGCTGGCGCAGCGTTATGAGATTGCAGGGGGAGGCCTGGCTCTGGGGATTGCTGATGCGGAAATTTTAGCGCCACTCGCACACGGGCTGAGCTGTGTCGGCGTGCCCGCCTTCAATCCCGAGGGGCGTCCGCGACGGCAAGATGGCCTCTATGCGTTGTTAAGCTTGCTGGCTGAATTTGCGCGCAGCGATGCCTTCTCGACGAGCACGGCGCTGCTGCGCTGCCCTGCCATACTCGATTGGCTGGCTGCACAGAGCGGCCCAGATTTTTCACGGGCACGCTTATTGCGTGAGTTGGATGCACTGCAGGCTGCGCATTTGCCCCCGACGCTGGCGGCGGCGCGGAGTCACGTTAAAAAATCCTCGTTGGCGGCCGAGGCTTTAACCCGGTTGGCTGCCCTGTCGCCCGAGTTGCAGCAGGGAACGTTTCCCCAAAATTGCCTGCAGTTGTTGGCGAAATTATTTGCCGATCATCCGGTCGAATCGGTTGACCCCCTGGTGGCCTCGGCGGCGGCATGGGTCGAACTAGCCGAGGAAGTGGGCCGGGCGCTGCAAATTTTTCCTGATCTGACGCCCGGTGAGGGCTGGGAGTTGGCCTTGGCCCAATTCGCCGAAAGTGTGGCCTTTGCGGAAAAACCAGCGGGCGCGATCGAATTAAATGGTTGGCTCGAATTATTGTGGGAGGACGCGCCGCACCTCGTGGTCGCGGGGCTTAACGATGGCCGCGTGCCCGAGGTGGTGACGGGGGATGCTTTTCTGCCGGAGGTGCTGCGTGAACGCCTTGGATTAAAGACGAACGGGCGCCGTTTCGCGCGGGATGTTTATTTACTGGCCGCCTTAGCCGCACCGCGCACCACTGCGGGTCGGCTGGAAATATTGCTCGGCAAGGTTTCGCTGGCCGGCGATCCATTGCGGCCGTCGCGGCTGCTCCTGCGCTGTGCCGATGAGGATCTTCCGCGCCGAATTAAATTTCTTTTTGATAAAGTGGCTTCCACTCAAGCGAGCTTGCCGTGGACGCGCGCCTGGCCGCTGCGCCCGATCGTGGGGCCGCCGCCCGAGAAAATTGCCGTGACCGCTTTCCGCGATTATCTTAATTGTCCGTTTCTTTTTTATCTTAAGCGGGTACGGCGCATGGAGGCCTTAGATCTAGAAAAAGCCGAACTTGATGCGCGTGATTTTGGTAACCTTATGCATGAAGCGCTCCGCGTATGGGGCGATGATCCGGCCCTGCGCCTTTGTGGGGATGAAGCGGTTTTGGGCCAGGCGTTGCTTGCGACTTTGGAGCGTAATATTCGCGCTTATTATGGCCGTGAATGGACGCTGCCCTTAGTCATTCAGTTTGAGTCGGCGCGCCAACGTTTGCGTCAGGCCGCGGCGCTACAAGCCGAGGAATTCGCGGCCGGCTGGCGTATTGAGGCGGTTGAGCAGCCCTGTAATATATCTATTGGTGGATTAATGGTGCGCGGCAAAATTGACCGCATCGACCGTCACCCCGACGGCCGCGTGCGCGTGCTGGACTATAAGACTTCCGATACCCCTAGCACGCCCGAGCAAGCGCATCTGGGCCCGGTCAGAGCGACGAGTTCCCCGTGGGCGCGCCTGATCATGCACGGGAAAGAGCGGGCCTGGCTAGATTTGCAACTGCCGCTCTATCGACTGAATTTGGCGCCAGCTTTTGGGCCCGCGGTGGAGTGCGGGTATTTTAATTTACCTAAGGGGGTGGGATCCACGGCGATTAGCATGTGGAAAGATTATACGCCCGATCTACAGTTATCGGCGGAGGCCTGCGCGACGCAAATTGTCGCGGCGGTGGCGGCGGGGAAATTTTGGCCGCCGACGGAACTCGCCGCCCACGCGGATCGTGATTGGGAGAAATTATTTCAACAGGGGACCGCGGCGAGTGTGCTGGCCGATGGGCTCGCGGGAGGTGGTCAATGAAAGCGCTCGGCCATGTGATGATCCTCGCGTCAGCGGGCTCGGGAAAAACCCATGCGTTGACCAATCGATTCGTGCGGCTTTTGGCCAACGGCGCGGCCCCGGAGCGCATCGTTGCGCTCACTTTTACCCGCAAGGCGGCGGGAGAATTTTTTGATGAAATCCTGCGTAAGCTCGCCGCGGCCGCCGGTGATTCAGTCGCGGCGCAAGCACTAGCGACTGCGATTGAGTTGCCCCATCTCGGTTCGGCCGATTTTCGATCGATGTTGCGCACGGTGGTGGAGGCGATGCCGCGCTTGAATCTGGGAACTCTCGACGGATTTTTTGCCCGCATTGTGCGAGCCTTCCCCTTGGAGTTGGGCTTGGGGGGGGATTTCACGATGCTGAAACCCGCGGCGCTTCGCCGCGAGCAGCGCCGCGTGCAACAGCAATTATTTGCGGCCAGCGGCGAACTCAGTGCCGCGCAGAAGGCCTTTATCGAGGCTTATAAGCGGGCTACCTTTGGGGCGGACGAAAAGCAGCTGACCCGTCAGCTCAATGGCTGGTTAAGCCAACATGCCGATATTTTTCTCGAAGTCCCCGAGGCGGCGCGCTGGGGGGGCGGCGCGCAGATTTGGCCGCAAGGCTCAGAGTGGATAGTGCCGAGCCGCGAGCGCGGGGCCATCGTTAAGCAGTTGCGCGCCGTCTTGCCGTGGACGGCGCTCAATGAGGGCCAGCGCATTCGTTTGGAGAATTTCCTAAGCGAGCTGGTCGCTTGGTTGCCTGGGGCGCCTTTGACTAATCCGCTGGATTACCTCTTGCGCAATGCCCTCGCGGTCTGGCCGGCGTTGCGTGCAGGGCGGGCGGAAGTCGTGATTGACCGAAAAAAAGTGCAATTTGGATCGGAGGCGAGTGCGGCCTTGGTCGCCGCTATTCGGCTTGTGGTGGGGGCGCAGCTCGCGCGAAATTTAGAGCAGACCCGCGGAATTTTCACGGTCTTAGAGGCCTACGATTTGGCTTATCATGCCGCGGTACGGCGTAAGGGTCAGTTAACCTTTGCGGATGTGCAGCGGTTGCTGCGGCCCGACGCGGATCGCCCGATGCTAAGTCGAAAGGTGGGCGGCGGCCGTTTGTTGATCGACTGGCGGCTGGATGCCAAATTAGACCATTGGTTGTTGGACGAATTTCAGGACACGAGTTACACGCAGTGGACTATTTTACGTAACTTGCTCGATGAGGCGGTCCAAGATGCTGAGCATCGGCGTAGTTTGTTTTATGTGGGGGATGTAAAGCAGGCGATTTTCGCTTGGCGAGAAGGAGATGCCCGACTTTTTCGGCAAATATTTGAGCACTATAATCAAGCGGCCCCTGGCGCCATAGCGGAGCAGTATTTGACCGATTCTTGGCGCTCAGGCCCGGCCGTTATTTCAATGGTGAATCGGGTCTTTGGTGATGAGCAGGCTTGGCGGGCATTGATTCCAGCTCCGGCGGCCAATCGCTGGGTGGGGGAGTGGCGCACGCATACCAGTGCGAGGCCGCAGCTTGGCGGTTACGCTGAATTATTACAGGCGAACGACGAACCCGGTCGGTTCGCCGCGGTTCTGCACATTCTGCAAAAAGTGGAACCAGGTCGTCGCGGGTTGAGTGTCGCAGTCATTGTACAAACAAATGATACGAGCGCTCGGCTCGCCGATTATCTACGCCGAGTGGGCGGTTTGCCCGCGCTGGCTGAAAGCGACCAGCATATTGCGTTGGATAATCCGTTAACGACGGCATTGCTGGCGCTCTTGCGCCTGGCCGCGCATCCCGGTGATACCTTCGCGGCGGAACATATCGCAATGACGCCGGTAGCGGAAATATTGCGCGCGGCGGGAATTAACAGCCCGGATGAACTTACCGCCCAATTATTGGCTGAACTGCATGCGGACGGATTTGCGGTGACGCTTGACCGCTGGTTACGCGTGTTGGAGCCAAGCTTGGCGGCCACGGATGGTTTTAGCCGATTGCGTGGCCGTCAGCTGGTAGAGTCTGCGCAGGAGTTTGATCAAAATGGCCAACGGGACATAGCCGAATTTTTGGCGTGGGCGGAGGCTTGTACTGTGCGTGAGGCCGATACGGCGGGGGTGGTGCGGGTGTTGACGATTCACGCCGCCAAGGGGCTAGGATTTGATTTGGTCATTCTCCCGGATTTTGAAGGCCGCACCCTGGATAAGATGCGGGAGGGACTAGCGGTGCAAAGATCGGAGGATCGCCAAATCGAGTGGGTGCTCGATTTACCCAGTGAGCTCTTTTATGCGGCCGATGAAGTCTTGAGCGCGCACGTCGCGACGCGGAGAGCAGATGCGGCCTACGAAGCCATGTGCAAATTTTATGTCGCCATGACCCGAGCGAAGCGGGCGATGTATGTGATCACGGAGCCAGTGGGCACTTCGAAGTCGCAGAATTTCCCGAAATTGCTCGAGCAAACCTTGGGGGATACTTGGGCCGCCGGCGACGCAGCTTGGTTTGAGGGGTTAGCGGCTCAGGAGGAAGCGTCGGCGCCACCTGCGTTAGCCCCGCTCGACCCTGCGACTGTTCGGCGAGTGGCGCGTTTGCCCTCGCGCCGGCCCTCGGATGATCATTCCGATGGAAAATCTGTGAGATTATTTGCGGCCGCAGGATCAGGAGCGGCGGATTTTGGGACTAAGGTGCATGGTTTGTTTGAAACCGTGGAATGGTGGCATCAATCGGCGGCCGCTGCCTGGCAGGCTGCTCGCCAGCAAGAGGGGGCTTCAGCGGAAGCTTTGGCTGAAGTTTTGCGCACCTTGCACCATCCTCAGTGCGCGGTGCTGTTTAGCGCGGGGGGGGGGTATGCTGAGGTTTGGCGCGAGCGAGTTTTTGAAGTGATTGTTGATGGCGTGTGGTTAACTGGAGTGTTTGACCGTGTGCTCGTAGCACGCGATGCAAAGGGACGGGTCACCCAGGCGTGGGTGATTGATTTTAAAACTGACCGCGCTGGGCCCAGTGATAGCGGCCGGGCCGCGGTAGCAAAGCACGCTGGGCAGCTTAACCTTTACCGACGTGTTGCCGCGATTTTAACTGGCCTTCCTCTTGCCCAGGTCGAGTGTTCTTTAGTGCTTACCGCGGGGCCTAGTTTAGTGATGGTGCCGCAATCGGTTTAACTTCACGCTTTACACCGCGCCAGCCCAGTTGCACGTTTCGCCGCTAAACCACTCTCTAACACAATGGGTAATCTCAAAAAGAAACGACGTCTCAAGATGTCGAAACACAAACGCCGGAAGCGCCTCAAGGCTAACCGCCACAAGAAGCGTACTTGGCAGAAGTAGTTACGGCTAAATTTTAGCGAATTTCACCCAGCCCGGCAATTCATGTTGGCGGGCTTTTTATCGTCATCTAAAATTAGCTAAGTTATTGATTTTGAATGGCATTTAGAGATCAACGATCGCGGTTGAATCCGTTGATCAGGGGGTGGTTAGAGGCGCCTGATGATGGAGTTTGCGGTGTTTTTTGTTTGTCCGGTACAAAAGGCATATGATTTGCCAAGATACTCCACTATTGTAATAACGCATGTTTTTTGCCACTTACTCCCGCTTTTCTGCGTCAAAGTCGGCGAGCACTCTACGTGATTGGCTAGATTCACTCGAGCGGGCGAGATCACCGTCATTGAGGAGCTAAAAGAACTGCCGACTGTTGATACCGGTGCGATCGCTGAGTGGGTTAAGGGCAATGCCGGAAAGGGCTCGACCGGTTATGCATTGGCATCGGCGGCCTCATCAGCAGCGCGACCAGCCATGGCGGAACCAAGGTTCCTATTCTGGGCGATATCCCATTACTGGGCCGGTTATTTTCTTCCAAATCAGTTAATGATGAGGCGACGAATCTTCTGATCTTCATCACCGCTAAGACGGTGAGCGCCGATGGGGCTTCGCCCGAGGAAGTGTTCGATCCTCGCGCAGTGCAGGCAATAGTCATGAGTCGGGAGGATATGCCCGGCAATCGGACGCCCAAGGGCGCCGATATGTTCGCGCCGGCCTCGAGTAATAAAAAATAAGCGCAGCCTGTTTTAACGACCCTCGACCGATGGCCACCCCACCGGTTTTTTTATGCATAGTTGGGTTAGGGCTGGGCTTTTTTCCGAGTGGTGGCGGTACCGTTTTCTGCAAATTTTGCGCCACAAGTTGCCCATAATATTTGTTAGCCATTTCGGTGGTCGTGATTAAATTTTGGCTAATGGCTGGACCCTTGACCTCATCCCTACCGCCGCAACTCTCGCGCGATTTTCAGGAGGTTTCCCAGCACGTGCGCCCGCAAATGGCCGCGCTTGATGTTTTCATGCGCGACCAAGTCGAGCGTTTTGAACCGGAGATTCGCTCGCTGGCGGCTTACTGCCTGGACACGACGGGTAAACGCCTGAGGCCGACCTTGGTTTTTATTTGTGGCTGGCGCGGGGCTGGCGTGGTTGCCGACGATTTGGTCCGCGTCGCCGGCGTGGTTGAGATGGTGCATCTCGCCACGCTCGTGCACGACGATATCATGGATCGGGCTGACCTGCGCCGGAATCGCCAAACGGCGGCACGCGAATTTGGGCCTGAGGCGGCGGTATTATTGGGGGATGTACTTTTTTCTCAGGCCCTGCACATCGCGTCACAATTTCCTACAACGGAAGTTTGTCGGCTGGTATCAGAGTCTACACGTAAGGTTTGCTCGGGAGAAATCATGCAAACGCTACGGCGGCGGGACATTAATATCTCACTCGCGGATTACCGCCGCATAATCGATTTAAAGACCGCGGAGCTTTTTAGGGTTTCGTGCTTTCTGGGCGCGCGCCTGGGCGGTTATGCCGCTGATTTTGTCGCGGCGGCGGATCGGTTTGGCCATCATCTCGGCATCGCTTATCAGATTTATGACGACCTTGCTGATTTTGTGGGTGAGGAGCAACTGATCGGGAAAACGCTTGGGACTGATTTGGCCACGGGCAAACTTACCTTGCCCTTGATGATGTTGTTGGAGCGAGTATCAGCCTCCGAGCGCGCGTCCATTGTAGCCGCATTGCAAGGCGGGCAGGCCTTAGGCTTGGCGGCTAGTCGTCAGCGTATGAAGGAAATGGATATCGCGGCTGCCGTGAGGGCGGCGATCGAGGACGAACTCACTTTAGCGGTCGCTGCATTAAGCCTCCACGCCGACTTAGCCCCGGTTCCCTTGATGTTGCAGCTGGCTGATATGTTGCGCCATCAGGTGGCTGTGCTGGAAACGGCCTCGATTGCTGGATAATTTCGATTGCTTGGCTCTTCAGCTAATTTAAGCTGTCTTTCCTCGAGATGAATCTGTCTAAGGTTTTCACCAAGGCTATCATCACCTCCCCTGAGCGTCAGCAGGAGGCGGATGCTGATTTATCCATCGTAAAGCGGGTCCAAGCTGGGGAGGTAGCGGCCTTTGATCAGCTGATTCTTAAATATCGAGAGCGGGTTTTTGGTATTATTTACAATCTGACCTCGAATCGTGAGGATGCCTCCGATCTCACTCAGGATGCATTTATTAAGGCTTTTCAGTCCATCAACCGATTTCAGGGGCACTGTTCATTCTTTACGTGGCTTTACCGGATCGCCGTGAATGGAGCGCTTAGCCACTTGCGCAAGAATCGTTTACGCACTTTTTTCAGCCTAGAGAAGCTGCATGAAGATGGTACAAATGCTCAAATCCTTGATCAGCTTACAGATAAGAAAGGGGCTGATCGCGGGACTTACTTGAAGGAGCTTCAGGAAAAATTGAACGAAGCGCTCCAAAAATTGTCTATCCCGCACAGAACAGTGATCACCCTTTTTGAAATAGATGGCCTAGGCCACGCAGAGATAGCCGAAATTATGGGCTGCACCGAAGGAACCGTCCGTTCTCGACTTCATTACGCCAAGCAGTTTCTCCAGGGAGAAATGGGCAAGTATCTCAATTCTTAATTTTCGCATGCCCCACTTCAAGCAACGCCCTAAAGTGACTATTGAGGATCTGATCCGCCTGAAACGAGATGAGCGTCCGGCGGCTGCCTTTTGGGTTAATTTTGACCATGAACTGCGCCAAAAGCAGTTGGCGGCTTTGCTTAAAAAACGGGCTTGGTGGCAAGAGTTGCCCCAGTTGCTCATGCGGCGTGCTTATCTACCAGTCGGGGCTACTGCGATTCTTGCGTTCACTTTTGTCTCGGTTAAATATTATGGACCAATCCTAGCCCCTGCGCCGGTTCAGCAAAGTCAGGTCGCCGCAGAGCCTGCGGGCGCCAATCAAGCCATGAGTTCGCCGCTCGCTAATCGCAGTCCAACGATCACGGCCGTTCTCGAGGCTGGCCCCGCCGTGGTGACTGACTCAACTCCTTTACCTGAACCCATCGAGCTCATGCCGCGGCAGACTCGCGCCGTCGCTACGGAGACTCCTTCGGTGCAGACTATCGCGGCCAATCTTGCTAGCTTTGAGCTCACTGAGCCGGAGTTGGTAAATTCCGTGCGCGGGATTCGCCTCAGCCCTACGGCACGGATCCAAAACGTCGATTTAGTCGTTTCTGAATTAGCCTCGGTACCGACCAATGCTTCCATGCGGAGTCGCATTCTCGCGCAGTATGCTGACCGTCCGCTTAGTCGTGAACCGAGTGCTCCTGAGATCGTCCGGGAGCGGCTCGCTCGTCGTCTGGGTAATACTGACATTACCGATCGTCTTAATCGCATCGGTTTGAGGGGCGATCAAGTATCGTTGGGTGTGACCCTGCGACTTTAACGGTCGTTCCACCCGCCTTGGTTGGCGGGTTTTTTTATGGAGCGCGCCGGTTGCATTGCGCTTATCGTGCGGCCGCGATCGAGACGCGTTTCTGCTCGATGGCTTTACTTCTCGGGCACGCAAATGCCACAGGTGTTCACAAAAAAATCGGTACCCTTGTCGTCGACGAGAATGAAGGCGGGGAAATCTTTTACCGTGATCTTCCAAATGGCCTCCATGCCCAGTTCAGGATAATCGATCACCTCAACTTGGGTGATATTATCCTGGGCGAGAATAGCGGCGGGCCCACCGATGCTGCCGAGGTAAAAGCCGCCATGTTTTTTGCATGCATCAGTCACAGCTTTGCTCCGATTGCCTTTGGCCAGCATGATCAAGGAACCGCCGTGCGATTGGAAAAGATCAACATAGCTATCCATGCGGCCTGCCGTGGTGGGGCCGAACGAGCCAGAGGCCATGCCGCTCGGGGTTTTGGCCGGACCCGCGTAATAGATGGGGTGATTTTTGGCGTAATCGGGTAGGCCGTGGCCGGCCGCGAGGCGCTCTTGCAATTTGGCATGAGCGCTATCGCGAGCCACTATCAGTGTCCCGGTGAGGGCGACGCGCGTGGTGACGGGATGTTTACTTAGCTCAGCGAGAATAGCCGGCATCGGCCGGTTGAGGTCGATGCGCACGAAATTATCATCTTTAAAAGTCCGCAACTCGGGGGGGATAAAACGCCCGGGATTAGTTTCCATCTGCTCAATAAAAATACCGTCCGCCGTAATTTTTGCTTTTATATTGCGGTCAGCGCTGCAGGACACGCCCATCCCCACGGGGCAACTAGCTCCATGGCGAGCGAGGCGAATTATGCGTACATCAAGGGCGAAGTATTTCCCCCCAAACTGAGCCCCCACGCCGCTTTGCTGCGCAATCTTGAGCACCTTGTCCTCCATCGCTAGGTCGCGAAAGGCGCGCCCGTGTTCGTTGCCGGTCGTGGGGAGCGCATCGAGATATTTAGTCGTGGCGAGCTTGAGAATTTTCAAGCACGCCTCGGCGCTGGTGCCGCCAATGACAAAGACGAGATGATAGGGCGGGCAGGCCGAGGTGCCGAGGAGCGCCATTTTTTCCGCAAAAAATTTCTCCAGATTCTTCGGATTCAGGAGCGCTTTGGTTTCCTGAAAGAGATAAAGTTTGTTGGCCGAGCCGCCGCCCTTGGCGACAAAAAGGAATTCATATTTATCACCTTCGGTCGCCACGAGATCGATTTGCGCAGGTAAGTTGGTGCCCGTATTGACCTCCTTAAACATATCTAACGGGGCGACCTGGGAGTAGCGTAGGTTTTCCGCCGTATAGCATTCATAGACCCCGCGCGCGAGTTGGGCGGCGTCGTTGCTATCGGTCCAAACTTGTTGGCCTTTCTTAGCAAAAATGGAACAGGTGCCGGTATCTTGGCACATCGGCAAAATACCGCGCGCGGCGATCTCCGCATTTTTGAGTAAAGTCAGGGCTACATAACGATCGTTAGCGGATGCTTCCGGATCGGTTAAAATTGCCGCTACTTGCGCTAAATGCTTTGGGCGCAGGAAAAAATTAGTATCATGAAATGCCTCGCGGGCGAGGTAGGTCAAAACCGCGGGGGCTACCTTGAGGATAGACTTTCCTTCAAAGGTCGTAGTCGAGATGCCGTCGCTGGAAAGCTGACGATAGACCGTATCATCGGGGCCGAGCGGCAGGGGATCTTGGTAGACGAAAGGCGGCGTAGGCATAGGGCAATGGCCCCTAATCAACCCAAAGCCCCAGCATTCGCAATCTTGAACCTCGGCTGGCGGGCCTTACAAAATCTTAAGCTTTGGTAAATCTTGCACGTCGATGTAGCCGACGGGTTTTTGCTCAGCATCCAGCGCGATGAGATCAGAAATTCGATACTGCTGAAATATTTTGAGCGCTTCTACCGCGAGGACTTGGGCGGAGATCGTGCGCGGCTGGCGCGTCATGACTTTTTGCACGGAAGTTTTAAGGAAATCAGCGCCGCCATGCAGCGCGCTGCGGCGGAAATCGCCATCGGTAAAGATGCCCGTCATGACGCCGTTGGCGTCAACTAAGGCCACGGCGCCCGCTTTGGCTTTAGTCATGGCAAAGATGGCCGCTTGCACGGTCGTGGTATTTTCTGGCAGGACGGGACAAGCCTCGCCGGTCCGCATGATATCTTTGACGCGGAGCAAAAGGGTCATCCCGAGCGTTCCCGCGGGGTGATATTTAGCGAAATCTTCGCGGGTTAGACCCCGGCTCTCCAGTAGCACCATGGCTAGGGCGTCGCCGAGCGCGAGGGCCGCGGTCGTGCTCGCCGTTGGGGCCAAGGCGAGGGGGCAGGCTTCGCGCGGGGCTTGGTAAATGAGTCGGTAATCAGCGCCGCGCGCCAGTTCGCTTTGGGGGGACCCCGTCAGCGCCACGGTCAGGAGGCCAAATTTTTCGAAAAGGGGCAAAAGTTGGAGGACTTCCGCGCTGGCGCCGCTGTTACTTAATAAAATAGCCAGATCGCCTGTTGCGCAGAGGCCAAGATCCCCGTGCAGAGCTTGGGTGGGATCAAGAAAACAAGCAGGCACTCCGGTGCTGTTAAAAGTGCCGGCTAATTTCTGGGCGATGTGGGCATTTTTCCCCACCCCCGAGATGATGAGTTTATGGCCAGTGGCGACGACTGCTTCCACCGCCCGCACGACCTTAACGAAATCCTCGTTCAGGGCGGTGGCGGTGGCATCAAGGGCCTCACGTTCAATGGCAAGGCATTGACGGGCTTGCGCGAGAAGAGTAGCGGAATCTAGGGGCATCAAAAACTTGTGTTGGGAGGGGGCACCGCCAAACCTAGGCAAGGTCCCTTGCCGTTCAATTCATTTCCAATCGTGTTACGTTTTACGTCTCAGCTTCGTTTTCTGTGCTTCCTTTTACTGGGCGGGTTAACCATGGAGTGGACGGGTTGCAGTGGTAGTGAGCGGCTTTCTTATGCGACGGAAGTGGATGAGCCAGCCTATCGTGAAGGCCAAGCGTTGCTTAAATCCGGTCGCTGGCAGGAGGCGCTCAATGCCTTTCTCAAGGTCATCGATCGGCGCGGGGAGGATGCCGCAGAATCGCACTTGGAGCTGGGCTTACTTTATTTGCAGCACATCAACGATCCGCTGTCGGCCATTTATCATTTCCGCAAGTACCTCGCTTTGCGCCCCAACAGCCCACAAGCCGCGTTGATTAAGCAACGGATTGATGCCGCTACCCGGGAATTCGCCCGCACCCTACCGGCGCAACCCCTGGAAAATAAATTGCAGCGCATCGATCTCGTGGCGGCGCTCGATCGGCTCAAGCAGGAGAATGGGGCCCTGAAGCAAGATCTCGCTGACTTAAAAGCTAACCGGAGTGAGGCGGCCCAGCCGTCCCCCGCTGAGGTTGACCGCGCAGCCACGCCCGCGGCATCCGCTAATTTTAATTTTGCAGCGGAAAACACTCCGATTGTGCGGACTAGGCCGGGCCCGAGCGCAGGGCCGCGCTCAAATGGGGTTACCCCTAAAACAAATGCTGCCCTCGGGGCTCGGGCTCCCACTCAAGTGAAGCCGGCGGTCGCGGCTCCAGCTAATCAGGCGGTCGGGGTACGCCAACACACGGTCAAAGCCGGTGACACCTTATTTAAGCTCGCGCAGCAATACTATGGCAACCGGGCTAAATGGCGCGATATCTACGCGGCCAATCGCAATGTGATGAAGAGCGAGACTGATTTAAAGGCCGGGATGATCTTAAAAATTCCCTAAGAACAAAAAATTTTCGCCGTTGAGGCGAAGCCGCCGGCCCAGCGCCTTCTACGGCGGGCCGGTTAAGCGCTAATCCGTATACTCCGCCCAACTTGAACTGGTTTCAGTGATGCGCACACGCTCGACCCGCACGGTCGCCGCAATGGCAAAATCACCTTGTCGGTTGGTCCCCGCCAGAGCGCGAGCCAGCTCAGCATAGATTGTTTGCGCCATCACCTCCGTGGTGGGATCGGTGTGCGCGAAAGGGATCAGGCGCTCACCGTGCTTGGCTTGGTAGAAAGCAAAATTGGGATCATCGGTATTGACGGCCAGGGCGTGATCCCAGCTATCGAGAAAAGCCTGGAGGGCTAATTTCACGGCCTTGAAGTCACAGACCATATCGTTCGCATCAAGCGTGTCTGCCGCTAGGACGACTTCTACACGCCGACTGTGGCCGTGAGGGAAGCGGCATTTCCCGGGGTGCTTTGAAAGAATATGGCCGCTTTCAATTTCGAAAATTTTGCCGATTCGATAAGTCATAACTTAAACAGTTTTAGAAAACCCCCGGGGGCGTTTGGCCAGGTGAGCATCAAAGCGCATCGCGATGATGCGCAGAAAAAGTCGGCCCAAGGCAGTAACGGCGAGGCCTTGGGGCTGGCGAACGAGTAACTGGTCGTTTTCTAAATCAGCGAGCGCGGCTAATTCAGTCGCGTAAGTAGTGGCAAAATCAAGTCCGAGACGCCGGGAGAGTTGGGCGAAATTAATTTCTTTTCCGCACATAATGTCTGAGATGATCAGGCGGCGGCGCCGGTCGTCGTCACTCAGCAAGTAGCCGCGTTCAATGGGCAGTCGGCCCGCTTCGAGGGCGGCTATGTAGTCGGGTAAATCTTTATAGTTTTGCCGAAATGCGCCGGCGGTTTCAGAAATTGAAGACATGCCAAAGCCGTAGAGTGAGGCCCCGGCCCGAGTGGTATAGCCTTGGAAATTGCGGTGGAGGGTGCCCGCGGCGAAAGCGAGGGCGAGTTCATCATTTGGCCGAGCAAAATGGTCCATCCCGATCTGGACATAACCAGCTGCCGTCAATTTCTCGACTGCGGTCATGAGCATGGCGAGCTTCGCTTCGGTGGTGGGCAGCTGGGCGCGATCATCAAAGATTTTTTGCGCCGGCTTGATCCATGGAACATGCGCGTAGCTGAAGACCGCCAAGCGATCAGGGTTGAGGGCGATAATCTCATCAAGCGTTTGGGTGAAAGTGGCGGCGGTCTGGAGTGGGAGCCCATAGATCAAATCGACGCTGATTGATTGAAAGCCCGCTTCGCGGAGCCAAGTAATGGCTTGGGCGGTTTGTGCTAAGGGCTGCCAGCGATGCACAGCGAGCTGCACCTCGGGGTTGGTATCTTGTACTCCTAGAGACGCACGATTGCAGCCGAGTCGGCGAAAGGCTTCGACATGCGCTTTAGTCAAACGGCGCGGATCTATTTCCACCGAATTTTCAGCATCGAGGTCGAATTTGAAGTGCCGATGAATCGCGGCCGCTAAGCGATCGATTTCGGCCGGGGGCAAAAAGGTGGGCGTGCCACCGCCAAAGTGCAGCTGGGTGACGGGTCGAGCCGCATTAAGGAGAGGGGCGGTGAGGGCTAATTCTTTTTCAAGCCAAGTAACGTATTCTCCGGCAGATGCTAGTCGCTTGGTTATGACGGTGGTGCATCCGCAATACCAGCAGAGCGTCTCGCAGAACGGTAGATGAAAGTAGAGAGAGAGCGGTCCTTCTGCTGGCGGCGAGGAGCCCGCGGATAAGTTGCGATTATCGTGGGCAATTTCGGCCAACAGCGCCGATCGATCAATTGACTCTGAAAATTGTGGAGCCGTCGGATAAGAGGTATAGCGAGGGCCGGGAATATTATATTTCCGGACAAGTTCGAGCGCAGGCGCGACCGAGGCTTGGACGGTGTTGCGTGGCGACACCATAAGGCCGCCATCATAGCCAAATGGAGTGGGCGCGACTACGCATATCTTGTCTAAGATTGGGCAGGGCTTGAGGGCGAGCGGTAGGGCCTGTCCACGCGATCGCTAAAAGTAAGCGGGTTAACCGGCAAAAAATTTCTGAATCTTCTGCAAGGTAGCCACGAGGCGTTCGATCTCCGCTTCGGTGTTGTAGAGATAAAAACTAGCGCGAGAAGTTGAGCTAAGTCCCAGTTTACGCATCAGCGGCTGGTTGCAGTGGTGGCCGCCGCGTAAAGCGACGCCTTCCTGGTCGGCCATCGTCACGACATCATGGGCGTGCACGCCGGGAAGATCAAAGCTGATGACGCCGCTGCGATGGTGAGCCGGCCCCAGCATGCGAATGCCAGGAATTTCGTTGGCGAGACGAGCATAGGCGTGCTCGGCGAGTTTCTCATCGTGCTGGGCGATCGCCTCGCGGCCGAGATCGTCGAGATAGTCCATGGCCCGAGCGAGGGCAATGACATCCGCAATATTGGGGGTGCCGGCCTCAAATTTCTGGGGGGCAGCGGCCCACTTGCTTTCAAAATATTCTACATTGGAAATCATGCTGCCGCCGCCGCGATAGGGCGGCATGGCCTCGAGTAATGCTTTGCGGCCGTAGAGCAGGCCGACCCCGGTTGGGCCGCACATTTTGTGGCCGGAGGCGGCGAGGAAATCGCAACCTAGAACGCGGACATCGATCGGCATGTGGCCAATGCTTTGGGCGGCATCGACGACGGAAATCGCGCCCACTTTTTTTGCCGCCGCGCACAGCGTGGCCGCGGGATTGATGACGCCGAGTGTATTAGAGACGTGCGTGAATGCAAAAATCTTTACCTCGGGCGTCAGGACTTGGTCTAGCTGCGTGAGGTCGAGCAGGCCGGTGTCGCCGGCGACGACGGGTAGATAGCGTAGCTTGGCGCCGGTGCGCTGCGCGAGCAGCTGCCAGGGCACCATGTTCGAGTGGTGCTCCATTTCTGTCAGGAGGATAATGTCACCCGCCTTGAGGTTTTTATCGCCCCAAGCATTTGCCACGAGGTTAATGCTGTCGGTCGTCCCAGCGGTGAAGACGATTTCCCCCGGTTCGGTGGCATTGAGAAATTTGGCGCTACGTTCCCGGGCCGCTTCGTAGGCGAACGTCGCTCGCATCGAAAGCGTGTGGATGCCGCGGTGAACATTGGCGTTATCGCGTTGGTAATAATTCACCAACGCATCGATGACGCACTGGGGTTTTTGCGACGTGGCGGCATTATCAAGGTAGACGAGCGCTTGACCGTTAACCTGTTGGTTAAGGATCGGGAAATCAGCGCGAAGATTCTGCCAAGCGGGATTCATGTAATTTTAGTCGCCCGGCTTTTCGGTGGTGGCGGGTTGCGCG
>SXZN01000094.1 GCA_005787865.1 Opitutaceae bacterium
CGCCCTGAGCTTTGGGCTTGGCGAGATTTTTGGTCAACGGGCTTGGGATGGAGCGATCCTGGGACCCTTGGCTGACGGCACGCTTTTCACCACTCATCCAGGGGAGGCTTTATGGAACGAGCTGAGTTGAGTGAGGCGTTGCGCGCCTGGCGAAGTCGCGATCACAGCGGACAGTCTGTGGCCCGAACATTTATTGCGGAAGTTCAGCCAGAAAAATTTATGACCGCCTTCGCTGATGCGGTCGCGGGCTCGGGCGAAATTTTTCTAGGCAATCCGGCGTGGGGAGAGACGGAGCGGGCTTCGTGGAACGCATTACAGGCCGCTGAAAGTTCGACCTCTGCGGCGGGCTTGCCTTTGGGTTGGCTCGGTATTCCTACTGGCGGGACGAGTGGTCAGTTGAAATTTGCTCGGCACGATCATGAAACCTTAAGCGCAGCGGTGCGCGGTTTTACTCAGCATTTTGGTCTGACCCAGGTGAACGCCGTGGGGGTTTTGCCCCTGTATCATGTAAGTGGATTAATGGCCTGGTTGCGGTGTGCGCTGACGGGCGGAACCTATCTGGCGTGGGATTGGAAGGCCTTGGAAGGCGGCGGGCGCCCCGTGCTACCAGCACGAGCAGAAGGCTGGCTGTTATCGCTCGTGCCGACTCAATTAGAGCGGCTCTTGTCCAGCGCCGGCGCGGTGGCTTGGCTCCGGCAGTTTCGGATAATTTTTATCGGTGGGGCGCCGGCGCGGCCCGATTTATTAGAGCAGGCCGCGGCGCTGCGGCTACCGTTGTCCTTAGGGTACGGCATGACCGAGACCGCTGCCATGGTCACAGCGTTGCGGCCGCAAGATTTTCTGGCGGGTGCTCGGCATAGTGGTGCGGCCCTGCCACATGCCACCTTGAAGTTGGGATCTGACGGCGTGATTAGAATTGAGAGCGCGTCATTGTTTCGCGGTTATTATCCGGCGTGGCGGGAAGTCGCCGCTTTTGAAACGACCGACGCTGGGGTGCAGCCCGCACTTGGGCAGTGGCAGATTTTGGGTCGACGTGATGCGATGATTATCACGGGTGGCGAAAAAGTGTCACCGGTGGAGGTCGAGGCAGTTTTGCGGGGCAGTGGCGAATTGCGCGACGTCGTCGTGGTCGGAGTGCCCGATGCGGAGTGGGGGCAGCGAGTCGTCGCCGCTTACC
Organism: Opitutaceae bacterium; assembly: GCA_005787865.1. Taxonomy (GTDB): domain Bacteria; phylum Verrucomicrobiota; class Verrucomicrobiia; order Opitutales; family Opitutaceae; genus Lacunisphaera. The sequence continues at coordinate 1,178 of SXZN01000094.1, forward strand.
CTGATTCCGAACGACCGAATCTGGCTAAATTAGCTGCCGTCATCACGCAGTTGCTCGCGCCGGCCCAGCGGCCGAAGCAATTCGTCCCGCTGGGGAGTTGGCCGATGACCACCGTGGGTAAAGTGAATCGGGCCGCGGTCGCTAAGCTGGTCAGCCGGGCGCTCACTGCATCCTGACGCTAACCAAAAGGGTGGCGCTGGCCCCGCCGCTATTTTTTCTCTGTATTCAGGAAAATCTCTGCTTAGTTTTAGGGTGTGAACAAAACTGAAATCGCCGCGGTGCTCACCGAGATTGGTACGATGATGGAATTAAAGGGAGAGAATCCCTTTAAAATTCGCGCCTATCAGGCGGGGGCGCGCTTGCTGGAGACGCTTAGCGAAGAGGAAATTGCGACGCGCGTCGCGGCTGGGACGCTCGATGAAGTGAAGGGTATTGGCGAAGCGCTGGCCCAAAAAATTACGGAACTGCACACCACGGGCGCATTGGAGTTTCATGCAACGCTCAAGGCTTCAATCCCCGCCGGCTTATTCGATATTTTATCGATCCCGGGGGTTGGTCCGAAGAAAATTCACGCGCTGCGCGACCAGCTCGGCATCGATTCCATTGCGAAATTGCAGCAAGCTTGTCTCGACGGACGCATTGCCGAACTCGCTGGCTTTGGGGATAAGTCTCAGGAGAAAATCCTCGAAGGCATTCGCAATCGGGAGAAATATGGTCGGCGCCATCGGTGGAGCGATGCCTTTGTGGTCGCCGAGCCCATTCTCGCTGGCTTGCGGGCGCTTCCCCAGGTGTTGCGGGCAGACCATGCTGGTAGTTTGCGGCGCCGTATGGAGACCGTGGGGGATTTGGATTTTCTGGTGGCGACGAACGATCCCCAGCCGGTGACCGCTTGGTTTGTCGCGTGTCCGGGGGTCGTTGAGATCACGGCCCACGGCGAAACAAAAGCGAGCGTGCGCCTCGCCTCTGGGATTCAGGCGGATTTACGTTTGGTGCCGCCTGAGCAATTTATTTTTTCGCTGCATCATTTCACGGGGTCGAAAGATCACAACGTCGCGATGCGGCATCGGGCCTTGCAGCGCGGCTTGTCGATGAGCGAATGGGGTCTCGTGCCCTCAGCCGGGGAGGGCACCGCCAAGGAGAAGGCCGAACTGCGCGGTCGCCAGACGGAAATCACGTCCGAAGAGCAGCTTTTTAGTGCCTTGGATTTGGCTTTTATTCCTCCCGAGTTGCGCGAAGGGCTGGGTGAGATCGAGGCTGCCGAAAGTAATACGCTACCGCGTTTGGTGGAAGCGGGTGACATCCGGGGTGTTTTCCATAATCACACCACCGCATCGGATGGGCATAATACGCTCGAGGAAATGACCGCCGCAGCCCAAGCCCTCGGCTTTGACTATCTCGGCATCGCGGATCATTCCAAATCAAGCGTGCAGGCCCGCGGTTTGACTGAGGAGCGACTGCGCGAGCAAATCGCCGCGATTAAAAAACTCAATGCCTCGGGGCAATATAAGTGTCATGTCTTTAGTGGCACGGAATGCGATATCTTACCGGATGGTCGGCTCGATTTTTCTGACGAATTATTGGCCGAGCTTGATTACGTGGTGGTGTCGGTGCACAGCGCCTTCAACCAAGGGCGGGATGGAATGACGGCGCGCATAATTCGGGCGATTGAAAATCCCCAGACCACGATGCTGGGCCATTTGACGGGGCGGTTGTTGTTGGAACGCGAGGGCTACGAGGTCGATACCGAGAAGGTCATCGCGGCCGCGATCGCGCATAACGTCATCATTGAGTTGAACGCTAGTCCATGGCGGCTGGATCTCGATTGGCGTTTCTGGCGCCAAGCTGCGGACCGCGGGCTTTTGTGCTCAATTAATCCCGATGCCCACCGGACTACAGGGCTGGAGGATTTTCGCGTCGGCGTGAGTGCCGCCCGCAAGGGCTGGTTGACGCCAGCACACATTCTTAACACTCGGCCCTTGACGGAAGTGCAGCGGTGGCTCGCGGCGCGGCGCTAGTTGGACCCTTTGGTTGAATGGGATAAGCGCTTTGGGGTGGGTGAAAACCGGATTCAGGGCAGGAAATGAGAATTGAACATTGGGCGCTGAACTTTCATCACTCTTAGGCCATGATTAAATCTGCCCTGATTACCGGTATTACCGGCCAAGATGGATCTTACCTCGCGGAGCATCTCTTAGCACAGGGCTATACGGTGCATGGTCTGGTGCGCCGAGCCAGTATGTTCAACCGCTCGCGCATCGATCATCTGCGCACGGGGGGGCAGATTTCGCCCGAACGTTTGGTTTTACATTACGGCGATCTCAATGACCTCACTTCTCTGCGTCGCCTGCTGAAACAGGTCGCGCCGGCGGAAATTTATCATTTGGCCGGGCAAAGTCATGTGGGCCTTAGTTTTGAAATTCCTGAAGTGACGGTGCAAGAAAACGGTATGGCGACCCTTGGCCTGCTCGAAGCCATGCGCGATCTCGATTACCCGGTGCGTTTTTATCATGCGGCCAGCGCGGAAATTTTTGGGGCACCGGCCGCCGCTCCGCAGAACGAAGCTACGGCCTTTAATCCGGTTAATCCTTACGGTTGCGCCAAAGCTTTTGCGACCCAGCTGTGCCGTGTTTATCGTAGCGCTTACGGCGTCTTTGCGTGCAGCGGCATCGCCTACAATCATGAATCGCCGCGGCGGGGTGAAAATTTTGTGACGCGAAAGATCACGCTCGGCGCGGCGCGGATTAAAGCGGGTCGGCAAGCGGTGCTGGCTTTGGGTAATTTGGCGGGGCAACGTGATTGGGGTTATGCCCCCGAATATGTGGTCGCGATGTGGCAGGCGCTGCAAGTGGCCACGCCGCGCGACTACGTGCTGGCTACGGGGAAAAGTTGCTCGATTCGAGAGTTCGCCATCGCCGCCTTTGCGGAACTGGGACTCGGTTTGAAATTTGAAGGCGAAGGCGTCGCGGAGGTTGGTCGCCGCACCGATACCGGAGCGGTCGTGGTGCAAGTCGATCCCCGCTTCTTCCGTCCCGCTGAATCAACCCACTTAGTCGGCGATGCCTCCTTGGCTCGGCAGGAATTGGGCTGGGCGCCCCAAGTGACCGGTGCGGCCGTGGCGCGGCTGATGGCGAAAGCAGATTTTGCCCATGAGCAGAAAGTTGCCGGGTAAATAAGCGTGTCTTGATTTAGCTATTTTTATGTCAACCTTCCTTGTCACCGGTGCCGCTGGCTTTATCGCCGCCAAGGTCTGCGCACAACTGCTCGCGGCGGGTCACACGGTAGTCGGGATTGATAATCTGAACGATTATTATGATGTGCGTTTGAAGGATTATCGGCTCGCCCAGTTGTTGGGCGAAACCGAGCTAGCCGACTGCCCCGCGATGGGTGGTTCGCGATTCGCCCAGAGTAAGTTGGCCCTGACCAATCAAGCGGGGACGTTTATTTTTCGGTATCTCGACATCGAGCATTTAGTGCAGTTGGAAGCGCTCTTTGCGGAATTTAAATTTGCCGCAGTCTTTAACTTAGCGGGCCGCGCCGGTGTTCGCGCCAGCATGGAGAATCCGTATGTTTATCTGAGCACCAATACGCAAGGGACGCTTAATTTGCTCGAGTGTCAGCGCAAGCACGGGGTGAAAAAGCATGTGCTGGCCTCGAGCTCGTCGCTCTACGCGGGAAGTACGCTGCCTTTTCATGAGACGCAGTCGGTAAATACGCCGCAGTCACCGTATGCGGCCACCAAGAAAGCCGCCGAGCTGCTCGCCTACAGTTATCATAAACTTTACGGGCTCGATATCTCCGTGCTGCGTTATTTTACCGTTTTTGGGCCCGCGGGTCGGCCGGACATGGCGCCGCTCCGTTTCATTAAATGGATTTATGAAGGCACGCCGATTACTCTCTACGGTGATGGTACGCAGACCCGCGATTTTACGTACGTGGATGACATTGCCCGGGGCACCATCCTCGCCGTCCAGTCGCTTGGGTATGAGATTATCAATCTTGGGGGCGGGCAGAATTTATTTTCGCTCCAGCAAGTCATCGCCTTGATCGAAACCGCGCTGGGGAAAAAAGCCACGGTGCAAGTCGCCCCGTTGCATCCGGCGGACGTGAACGATACCTGGGCCGATATTGCCAAGGCGCAGCGGTTGCTCGGCTGGTCGCCGCAAATCAGTGTCGCTACCGGTTTCGCCCGAGCCGTGCAGTGGCACAGTCTCAATCGAGCTTGGCTCAAGACCTTGAAAGTATGAAACCAGCCGCGAGCCAGTTAGCGCGGGGCTTTCGCGCAGGTACAGGAATTTGGGGTCAGGCGTAATAAAAAACGGCATTTCCTGGAGGCCATAATAACTCTGATACATCAGGAGAGAATTATCGGTAGCAGAGGCTAAAAGACACGACAAAAGCATGCCCGCGCGATCTGAAAAAAGTTGCTTGGGCTGCCGCAGGTTAATTTAACCACCTAGTTGCCTCCTACGAATTTCAGTAAACTGCTGCTCGTTTTTTTTGCCGTGCTGTTCGCGGCTGTCGTGCTGTGGGCGGCCACATTTTTTATCCAGATCCATCGAGAATGGACCGCGCTGCACATTCAAGAAATCAATAATCAACGACGTTTAGCCGAAGCCAATGCTCGGCTGCAAGAGCAGGAGAAATATCTCGATCAACTCCGGCATGATCCCGCCTTGGTCGAGCGCATTATCCGGCAAAAACTTGGCTATGCCCGCGAGCATGAATTTATTTTCCGCTTCGAAGACGACCAAAAGTAAGCATTAGTCTCACGATCAACACCGAGAGCTGACCGGGGTGGTTCGGGGCTCTCTACCGCGCTGATTTTTAGTCCAAGAGCTCTGCTGGCCGCCTCGTGCAGCCAGCTCTGGCCGATGCTCTGTTTGTAATATAATATATTACAAATAGAGTGCCGTTGAAGGGGCGGGGACGGGTTGACGGTAGGCGCGGCGATGGGCGCTGGCCGCAGCGGGGTTGGTTGATCAGCGGTGGTCGGGTTCTTGCCAGAGAATATCTGTCTGCCTTGCATGTTTTAGGCGGTTATGGTTTTTATTTTCGCAATGGAATCTGAACCATTAATTGCCGCTTTTCGGGCTGCGGGGCAGGCACAGGTATTTGCGCATTGGCCGAGCCTCTCCGCTACGCAACGGGCGAACCTACTTGCGCAGGCGGCCGAGATTGATCTGCCGGAATTAGCGCGCTTGAACGCTGCCTTGGTCGTGGGCGCGGGCACCGCGACCTCGGTAAATTTGGCAGGGCTGACGCCAGCGCCCTGTATCCAGCTGCCGACAGCTGGGGGTGACGCGCAGGCTTGGGCGCAGGCGGCGGCGATCGGGACCGCGGCTTTGCGGCAAGGTCGGGTCGCCGCTTTCACTGTCGCCGGCGGGCAGGGCACGCGGCTGGGTTACCCGGGGCCGAAAGGAACTTTTCCGGTTACCCCGGTTAAGCAAAAAACTTTATTTCAGCTTTTTGCGGAAAAAATTAAGGCGGCGGGCCTGCGGGCGGGTCGCCCACTGCATTGGTTCATTATGACTAGTCAGGCCAATCACGAGGAGACCGAGCAATTTTTTCTGACGAATAAGTATTTTGGTTTGGATGTCAGTCGGGTGCATTTTTTCCGCCAAGGCCGCCTGCCGGCGGTCGATTTTAACGGAAAATTATTATTGGAAACTCCGGCTAGCCTAGCGCTCAGCCCAGATGGTCATGGCGGGTCACTGCGCGCCTTGCACCGCAGCGGAGCGTTAGATCTCATGGAGGCCGAGGGGATCGATACGATCAGTTATTTTCAGGTCGATAACCCTCTCGTCCGTTGTCTCGATGCGGCATTTATCGGTTTTCATCTCAGCGCTCGGGCAGAAATGTCGAGTAAGATGGTGCGCAAAGCGTATGCCGAAGAAAAAGTCGGCCATTTTTGCCAACAAGCCGGCCAGGTCGTCGTCATCGAGTATAGCGATATGCCGCTGGCGATGCAGCGCGAACTGGAGATCGACGGCACCTTGCGCTTCGGTGCGGGGAGCATCGCGATTCATCTCATCGATCGTGAATTTGCCCGGCGGCTGGCGGCGGGCGGTCCGGGGGTGGCGCTGCCTTTTCATCGGGCTGATAAAAAAATCGCTACCATCGATGCTCGGGGGCAACCCCTGCAACTGAGTAAGGCTAATGGCGTAAAATTTGAACTCTTTGTCTTTGATGCGTTACCCTTCGCTCGTAATTCCGTCGTGATCGAAACCGCGCGAGCTGATGATTTCAGTCCAGTGAAAAATGCGGAGGGCTTAGATTCACCCCAGAGCTCGCGGGATGATCAACTCCGACAATATGCCCGCTGGTTGCAATCCGTGGGCGTCGTAATGGCAACGGACCCTACCGGATTACCCAAAATCTCAATCGAAATATCGCCGCTCTTTGGCGACGATGCCGCGTCTTTTGCGGAGCGGTGGCGGGCTTTGCCGGTTAAGCCAGCCATTGTTGACGGACTGTATTTGGCTTAATTTTATTTCTTATTTAGCGATTTCGCGCTCACGCTTTAAAATTTCCTCCGCCAAATTTCCATGAATTATTCTGATCAAATCGCTCTCGCCGTAAAAAACGGCCAGCTGATGTCGAGCGCCGCTGAAAATCTGCAGGCTTGGTTTAGCGCTGGCTTGCCGGTCTGGGCGCAGCAAAGTTTAGGCGAACTCGTGGCCCGCGGGGAGTGGAGTGAACTCAATGATCGTTTCTATCGTTACCTCGAGTTTGGTACGGGCGGAATGCGGGGGCGGACCATCGGCCAGGTAACAGCCCAGGCTGAGACGGGCCAGCTCAGTTCGGGCGGCACCCCTGAGCACGCGAATGTTGGCAGTAATTTACTGAATGATTTCACCCTGATCCGCGCGATTATTGGTCTTCATCGTTATGTGCACGGCTATTTGCAGGCGCAAGCGAGCGCGGCTCGCCCGAAGCTCGTGATCGCTCACGATGTGCGGCATTTCTCTCGGCATTTTTGTGAACTAGCCGCCTCGACGTGGACGCGACTCGGTGGCGAGGCGATCATTTTTGATGGGCCGCGTTCCACGCCCCAGTTGAGTTTTACCGTACGCCACCTCCGGGCGCACACGGGCGTAGTGATTACCGCCAGTCATAATCCTGCCTACGATAATGGCTTTAAGGCTTATTTCACCGATGGGGCGCAGGTAATCTCACCCCAGGACAAAGGGATCATCACTGAAGTGAATGTTGTCCCTTTATCCGCCGTGCAGGAATTTCTGACGAAAGATCTCCGCTCCGTGGTGACGCTGGGCAGCACGGCGGATGCGGCTTACTTAGCCGCCGCGGCCCAGGCGGTTATTGATCCCGGTCTGCTCCAAGCGACGCCACTCAAGGTGGTTTTCACTAACCTTCATGGCGTCGGCGCCATTTCCTCCCTGCCGCTCCTGCGCCAAGCCGGCATCACGGTGACGCCGGTGCCCGAGCAATTAGCCGGCGATGCCCGATTCCCGACCGTAAAATCCCCGAATCCGGAAAATGCGGAAGCCTTAGCCATGGCGGTCGCGCTCGCTGAGCAGAACGGCGCGGAAGTTGTGATGGCCACTGATCCTGATTGCGATCGCATGGGGGTGGCGGTGCGTAATCGTGCCGGGAAAATAGAATTACTCACCGGCAATCAAGTGGGGGCATTATTAGCCGATTACCGGATTACGAAGTATAAAGAGCTCGGCTGGATCCCCCGGACCGGGAGCGAGTCGGCCGCGATCATCAAAACTTTTGTGACGACGCCCCTGCAGGATGCGATTGGGCGGGGGCATGGCGTTAAAGTTATTAATACGCTGACGGGTTTTAAATGGATCGCGGGCAAGCTTCGTGGCTATGAAGAGCAGTTGATTGCCGCGAAGGGCGGGGATTTCGATTATGAGGCCGCGCCGTTTCGGCAACGCGCGGCTGAGCTGCAGGCGCACAGTACTTTTGTGCTGTTTAGCTCGGAGGAAAGTTATGGTTATTTGCCCAACGACTTAGTGCGCGATAAAGACGGCAACGCGGCGTGTCTGATGTTTGCTGAGGTGTGTGCCTGGGTGAAATCACGTGGCCTGACGGTACCCGAATATCTCAATGAAATTTATCTCAAGTACGGCTTCTTCCTCGAAGGGGTGATTAATATTTATTACGAAGGCGCAAGTGGGGCGGCGAAAATAAAACGCATTCTGGCAAGCTATCGGCGGAATTCACCAACGGCCTTTGGCGCGACTGCCGTTACCCGTTTTCAAGATTTTGGGCGGGAAAAATTTTCGGACGCCGACGGGGAGTTAATTCCTGCGCAGGATCTCTACTTGGTGACGCTGGCAAACGGTTATTCCTTTGCGGCGCGCGGGAGTGGCACGGAGCCCAAGATGAAATTTTATCTTTTCGCGCAAGAACAGGCAAAGTCAGCGGCAGCTTTGCCGGCGGCTAAGGCTCAAGCCCAAGCGACCCTGGATGGCTTAAAGGCGTTGATCGAAGCTGACGCTCGCCGCCGCGCGGAAGGCTGATCGCCGCTGCGCTTTAGACGAGCAGCAGAGCCGGTTTCTCGAGCAGATCTTTCAAGGCGGCAAGAAATTGCACACCGAGGGCGCCGTCGACGACGCGGTGGTCGCAGGAAAGGGTCAGGGTCATGGTTTGGCCGATCACAATAGCGCCATTTTTAACCACCGGCTTAGTGACGGTAGTCCCCACGGCGAGGATGGCGGCGTTTGGCGGATTGATAATCGCGCTAAATTTGGGAATGCCCATCATGCCGAGGTTGGAAACGCAGAACGTGCCCCCCGTGAATTCCTCGGGCTTAAGTTTCTTTTGCTTGGCGCGCTGGCCGAGTGGTTTGACCTCAGTGCTAATCGCGAAAACAGATTTGAGGTGGGCATCACGAATCACCGGGGTGATGAGCCCATCTTCGATCGCCACCGCAAACGAAACGTGCGCGGCGCCGTGGTATTGGATGCCTGAGCCCGTCCACGAGGCATTAACGCCGGGGACGCGGCGGAGTGCTTCCGCGCTGGCCTTGAGGATGAAATCGTTGACGGACAACTTAACACCTGCTGTTTCCAAAGCAGTGTTGAGCTGAGCGCGAATGGTGAGCAACGGATCCGCGTCGACCTCAATTTCTAAATAGAAATGCGGGATTTGGGTCTTCGCCTCGAGCAGACGTTTAGCGATGGTCGCCCGCATATTTGTCGCGGGCACAGTGCGCTCCGCTTGGATGGGACCGGTGCGAAGTACCGTGACAGATTTAGGCGCAACCGCCGGCAAAGGATTGGCGGCGGCGGCGAGGACATCGGCCTTGACGATGCGTCCGCCGGGGCCAGAGCCGGTCAGGTGGGTGGCATCAATCTTTTGATCAGCCGCAATTTTTCGAGCGAGGGGGGAGATTTTTAGCCGATCGGTAGAGGTCGGTGAGGCCGCGGAGGGCACGGCGGCGATGGGGGGAGTTGGCACTGGTACGGGCGCAGCAACGGGCGCCGGGGCGGTCACCACGGGCGCAGCGGGTACGGCCGCGGTTGGTGGGGGCGGCGCTGCGCTGGCCACGGGCGGCGTGGGCGCGGCTTCGCCTGGTTTACCGATCGCGCAAAGTGGCGCGCCGATCGCTACTTCAGAACCAGCTTCAGCATAAATCTTGATGAGCGTCCCCGTGAAGAAAGTTTCCAGTTCCATCGTGGCTTTGTCGGTCTCGATTTCGGCAAGCATGTCGCCCGCTTGAACGGCATCCCCTTCTTTTTTGAGCCATTTAATTAACGTGCCCACCGACATCGTGTCGCTGAGCTTGGGCATATCAATGAGGTCGGCCATGGTGGGAAAAGGCTAAGGTTTTAGTTGTAAACCGTAAATTATTTCAGCGTATCGAGGGCGGCTTGGTAGATGCGCTCAACCGAGGGGAGTTGTAGTTTTTCTAAAGGCGGCGAATAAATCGCGGGGGCATCGATCGAGGTCAGGCGTTTGACGGGGGCATCGAGGTAATCGAAGGCTTGATCTGAAATGAGGCAGGCGACCATAGCGCCAACGGAGCAGAAAGGTTTAGATTCTTCGACGTAAAGGCAGCGACTCGTTTTTTTGACGGAATTCAGAATCGTTTCGACGTCGAGCGGGCGGATGGAGCGCAGGTCCACCACCTCGGCGTTAATATTGTGTTTTGCCTTGAGCAGGTCGGCGGACTTGAGGGCCAACTGAATCGAGCGACCGTGGCCGATGATCGAGATATCGGTGCCTGCGCGCATGATGCTGGCCTTGCCGAGTGGGACGAGGTATCCGCCGTCGGGTACTTCACAGGCTTCGCCGTAAAGAATGGTGTTTTCCAGAAACATCACCGGATCGTTATCGCGAATCGCGGATTTCATGAGGCCCTTGGCATCATAGGCGTTGGAGGGAACGACAACCTTGATCCCCGGATGATAGGCGGCGATCGATTCGGGCGTGTGGGAGTGGGTAGCGCCCACGTTGGTGCCGCCGTTAGCGGGACCGCGAATTACGATGGGGCAGTTGATGAGACCGCCCGACATGTAGCGAATATTGGCGGCGTTGTTGAAGATTTGGTCAAAGGCGACGGAGTAGAAGCTGAAGAACATCAGTTCCATCACGGGACGTAGGCCGAGCATCGCGGCGCCTACGCCCATGCCGATGAAGCCCGCTTCGCTAATCGGCGTGTCGACGATCCGCTTCGGGCCGTATTTGGCGAGCATGCCCTCGGAGATTTTATAGGCGCCGTTGAATTGAGCGACTTCCTCGCCCATTAGGACGACGTTCGGATCGCGTTCGATTTCCTCGGACATAGCAGCGCGGAGGGCTTCGCGGTAAGTGATAACAGGCATGGGACGGAGCAGGTCTAAGAGGTTAGTTTTAAGTGGTGGTGGCGGCGGCTCAGTCGAAGAAGAGGGCGCCGACCGATTTGCGATCGGCGGGATTATCGATCTCCCAGTAGACATCTTTTTTGATATCTTCGAGGCTCGGGTATGGGCTCGCTTCGGCGAACTGCGCGGAGGTTTCCGCTTCGGCGCAGGCGGACTCATCAATTTTTTGAATGAGCTCGGTCGTCAGAGTTTGCTCAGCCAGGAGGGATAATTGAAAAACGCTCAACGGATCTTTCGTTGATTTGTAAGCCTCGATTTCTGCTTTATCACGATAGGTGGTATCAGGATCGGCGACCGAGTGTCCCCGGTAGCGATAGGTGCGAATCTCAAGGACGCTGGGGAGTGATTTGTCGTGAGCTAATTTGAGTGCCTGGCCGACTTGATCGCGGACGGCGAGGACGTCATGGCCATCCTCAATAATGGTCCAATTCATGCCGTAGCCTTCTGCGCGTTCGGCGAGGCTGGGACCAGCGGAGGAGCGCTCTTGGCTCGTGCCCATTGAGTAACCATTGTTTTCAATGATGAAGACGACCGGCAGCGACCAGAGAGCGGCTAGATTATAGGATTCATGGACGGCACCCTGATTAACTGAGCCATCGCCCATGAACGCCATGCAGGCGCCTTTCAGCCCTTTATATTTTAGCGCGTAGGCCAACCCGGTGCCGAGGGGGATTTGGCCACCGACAATCCCGTGGCCGCCCCAGAAATTGCGGGAGGGATCGAAGTAGTGCATCGAGCCACCCTTGCCCTTGGAGCAGCCGGTAACTTTACCGTAATTTTCGGCCATCATCTCATTCATGCCCATCCCGACTGCGAGCGCATGGCCGTGGTCGCGATAGGCGGTGATAATATGGTCATCTTTGCCCATGACTGAGGTGCAGCCGACCGCGATCGATTCTTGCCCAATATAAAGGTGGAGAAAGCCGCCGATCTTACCCTGCTGATAGCTCCGTAAGCACCGCTCCTCGAAGCGACGAATCCGGACCATGTCGCGGTAGAGAGCAATTTTCTCGTCTTGACCGAGCTTAATATTGATGGGCGCTTGACGCGCATCATAGCCCAGGTCAGTGACTTCTGTTTTTTTCGAGGAGGAAGGCTTCTTGGTCACAGGGAATGCTTTAAGATTGAAGTAATAATGGGATGCGAATCACTCATTGTTCAGGGTTAGCCCGTCAAACACAAGCGAAACTTGCGGATTAAATAACAATTAAGTCGGCCGCCCTAACCAGGGTTTGGCCCTACTAAGTATTCCCCGCTAATCCGGTGATTTGTTCGACGGAGATAGCGATCAACGTACGAGTACAGTCAGCTTTTAAGGCGACAAATCCGTCGCGGTATTGGTCGAAAATAGGCCAGAGGGCAGCTTTATCTGTTTCGGGAATATCGAGAGTCTGGATTTGCTCACGGGAGAAGAAGGCAAACTTCCCCTCACTGATATCCGCCGGCAATCCGGCGATCGGGGTTTTACAGCGAAAGAGAAACATCAGCCAATGAGTACTTCCTTGATAGGCCTTCTCGGCAATCATGGCGAAGAGATGCAAGTCCGCGGTGGTTATTTTGAGCCCAGTTTCTTCCTCGGTCTCACGGACGGCGCATTCAAACGGAGATTCTCCGGTGGCCATCTCTAATTTCCCGCCGATGGGCGACCACACGCCGAGGTTCGGTTGTTGGGCGCGAAGGAGGAGCAGCTGCTCGTGCGCGGCATTTTCAATAAAGACTAGGACGCTGATTTTATAAGGTAAGACCGGGCTCATCAGAAATAGAGCGTGACCTTTGCCGAAAGGCCCGCAAACAAAACCGCCACACGGGCCGTGTAATATTTTTTGCCCGTGGTTTCTCATCGTACCATCATCTTGGATTGCGGCGCCGGTTCGACGGCGCTTGGGATTTTTAGCCGCGCCGGCGAGCAACTTTGCCTGCATCGCACCGCCGTCGAGATTTTCCCCGTGGGGGCGCATGGCGCTGAGGGGTGGTTGGCCAATACCTGCGCCGCGATTCAGGCTTTAGGTGCCCGCGTTAAGCTCAGTGATCCGGTTTGCTTGGTGCTGCCGGCGCAGCACGCCCTCATTAAGTTTATCGATTTACCGCCGGTTGGGCCGGCGCAGCGCGCTCAGATCCTAGAATTTGCTGCCGAGCAAAACATCCCTTACGCGCTGGCGGAAGTCGCTTGGGCCAGCGTCGTGCTCGATCAAAGTAAGGGCCAAGGCGCGGCCCTGCTAGCTGCAGCCAAGCTGGAATTGCTAGACCCACTCTGCGCGGCGGCCGAGTCGGTCGGCTGGGAGGTGTCCGCCATCTTGCCGGCTCCGCTGGCTACGCTCGCAGCCTTTCGACTCGCGCAGCCCAGTCAAAGCGAGTCGGCCTTAGTGCTGCATTTGGGGGCTGACGGCACGACGTTGTTATTGGTTGAGCCGTCACGCTTCACTCTGCGGCGGCTCGCTCTGGGCGATGGTGAAATAGCGGAGTCGATTGAGGGGGCGGCTCCGGCGGCAGGACTAATTGATTACGTCCATAAATTGGGGCCAGAGATTACGCGTTCGTTGCTACATTTTCAGCGCCAGCATAATTGGGCCAAGCCGGCGCGGGTTTACTTGACTGGTCCCGGCGCGGCGCGCGCTGAGTTAGTCGCAGCGCTCGCCGCAGAACTGCCGCAACCGGTGGAGCGTTTGACGGAGCTGGGGGTGGTTAAACTAGCGGCTGATTGTGACTCAGCCGCCGTGGCCAGTTCGGCGCGCTGGCTGACCAATGTCGTGGGAGCGGCGGCGGCCCAATTATTTTTGGGTCACCCGACCATTAATTTGCTGCCCCGTCGCTGGCGCCAGCTAACGCGTCGCCGGCGCCGTCAGCCTTGGCTGTTAGCCTCGGCTGTACTGATGGTCGCCGCACCGGTCGCGCCCATTTGGCATGCGTCTAGTCTGTTCAATGAAGCGCAGCGTAAAATCGCGGCGATGGAGCGAGAAAATAAGCCGCTCCGGAACCGTCAGGCACAACAAAAAATAGCGCTCAGCCGCCTTGCGGAGAGCCAGCGCCAGTTGGAGCAATTACAGGTCTTGTCGGCGCAACGCGCGGGTTGGCTGAATTTTTTAGCCGAGTTGGAAGGTCATTTTGTGCGCTTAGAAGATGTCTGGTTGGAGAAAATGCAGCTGCTTCCCTCGGTCGGGCCGGAGCCCTTGAAAATAATAATTGCGGGGCGCCTCTTGGATCAAGCGCACCCGCTGGCCACCGTGAGCGTCGGGGCGATGAACCGCGTGCAACGCTTATTACAGTCCATCGACCGCTCGCCTTACGTGCGCGTCGCGGTCGACGGTCAGCACTTTGATTATCGCCAGCCTGGCATCTTAAAATTCGATTGCGTGCTGATCCTGCGATCCACGCACCCCCTTTAATGAAAGCCTGGTCAGCTAGGCTCCGCGGTCGGTGGGGCCTGATTATTTTAGCCGCCATCTTCGGGGCCGAGGTGGGGCTGGCGTGGCGTGGTTATCAGATGGCGAGGCAGGCGCTGATTGAATTGCGCGCCAAAAAAGATGAGCGGGAGCAATTTGTTCTGCATCGGCCAAGTCTAGGCGAAGAAAATAATCAGGCTCTGCTCGTTCAACAACATAACGTCGCCGCGAGCCTCGCAGCGGTGCGGACTGCCTTGCGGGGCCGCGCGGCCGCGGCTCTGGAGCCACCGCTACCGCCGACGGCGATCGGGCTTTTTTTTGACTTAGCTGATTTTATTAAAAAATCACGCGAGCTCGCTGAGCGCGCGCACGTTGCGACGCGGCCCGAGGAGA
>SXZN01000010.1 GCA_005787865.1 Opitutaceae bacterium
CCGGCGCAGGGCGCACCCTGAGGCTCGTCCCTCCAACCTGAGGCGGTGGCGCGGCTGGCTTAGTATTCTAAGCATTATCTCCTGCACTTAACAAAGCATGCGCAGCTTCTACCAAAAAAATCCTTGGTTTCTGCGTTGAGTTGCAAAACTCCGCACGCAGTGTGAATTTTTGTAAATCCACGCATGCACGATCACCCTTACGCTTTCCTCGCCTTGTTTCTCGGGGTCGCGATTGCCTTCCCTTTGATCATGCTCGGCGTGGCGGGTCTCTGGGTTAAATGTTTTCAGCCGGCGAAGCCGGGCGTGCTTAAAAATGCCACCTATGAATGCGGTCTGGAAGCTACCGGCGACTCGTGGATCCAGTTCAAGGCGCACTATTATCTGTACGCCATTCTCTTTCTGATTTTTGACGTCGAAGTGCTGTTTCTCCTCCCCTTCGCGGTCGCCTTCACGAGTTTGTCAGCGGGCGCCCTCTTTGCGATGTTGGTGTTTATCCTCTTACTCGCCGAGGGCCTCGTGTGGTCCTGGCAGCGGGGTTATCTCGCCTGGAAATGAGTGATCCCGTGACATCGCCCACCCCTTTCCCCGCCGCCGGCAACATCTCTGATGCCGAACGTGAAGATCTTCGCCGGCATGGGATTTTAATGACGAGTCTTGAGGAACTCCATAACTGGGGCCGCAGTAATTCGATCTGGCCGCTCCAATTTGGCCTCGCCTGCTGCGCCATCGAAATGATCGCCGCCGCCACTGCGCGTTTTGATATCGCCCGTTTTGGCGCAGAGATTTTCCGTCCCTCGCCCCGCCAAGCCGATCTCATGATTGTATCTGGCACGGTCACCAAAAAAATGGCGCCGCAAGTGATCCGGCTGTGGAACCAGATGCCGGAACCTAAATACTGCATCGCGATGGGCGCTTGCGCGATTTCCGGGGGACCTTTCAAGCAAGGCTATAACGTCCTCAAGGGCATCGATCGTTTTATTCCCGTCGATATCTACATTCCCGGCTGTCCCCCACGCCCCGAGGCACTGCTCAACGGTCTCATCCAGCTCCAAAAGCAAATCAAGGCGGAGCAACTCACCGGACCAAACGCCGCCCGCTTCACTCGGCCGGAGGCGCCCAGCGAATTTCCCATTCCCGCCTACGGGGCGCACGACCTCGTGCCGACAAAAAATGACGCCCTCTGGGCGCCGCCGATCCCAGAGAGCAAAGCTTAAGTCATGGAGCCGCTCGAACAAATCCGCGCCCGCCTTCTCCTGGCTTACCCCACGGCGCAGATCACCTTCGTCACTAATCCGGGCCCGGCCGCGGAGCACTCCTTGCTCCTCGAGGCAACCCACGCGGTCGAAATCGCCCGCTGGCTGCGCGATGATCCCGCGCTCCGCTTAGATTATTGCTCGAACGCCACCGGCGTGGACTGGCCGGATAAAACCATCACGGATGTCACCACGACCACCGAGCCCGATCCCGCCGGCGGCCCGGCCAAGACGGTTGAAACCAAGACCACGCGCCTGCAACCGGGTTACCTCGAGGCCATCTATCACCTGTACTCCATCGCCTTGAAACAAGGGCCCGTCGTGATTCGACTGCGTACCGCCAATCGCACCGATGCGGTCACCCTTTCTTCGCTCACCCCGATTTGGCGCTCCTGTGATTTCCAGGAAAGGGAAATTTTTGACCTCTACGGGATTATTTTTGCGGGCCACCCTGATCTGCGCCGCTTGTTGATGTGGGATGAATTCAAAGATCACCCGATGCGCAAAAATTACGTCGAGCCCGACGATTATGAATGGGAGCCCACCGCTCACGGGACCGTGTTTGAGCGAGCGAAGCCTCATCAATCGGCGGCCGCCGCCCCCGCGCCAAAAACGGGATGAGCGCCATGAACCCGTTCACGCCAAGCGCGCCGGCGCCGTTTGCCTCTGCGCCCGGCCCCACGGTCCGGGCCGTTCATGATGAATTTCACGGCGACCTCCTCGAGGTCTCCATGGGACCCCAGCATCCTTCGACCCACGGCGTTTTCCGCATGGTGGCGACGCTGGATGGCGAACAGCTCGTTAAACTTAAACCGGTGTTTGGTTACCTGCACCGCAATCACGAGAAGATCGCTGAGAACACCACGTACCTCGGGTCGATGCCGTACACGGATCGCCTCGACTACCTGTGTTCCATGTCGACCAATTGGGCTTACGCCCTCGCGGTGGAAAAACTTGCCGGTCAGGCCGTGCCCGAGCGCGCCCAGTATCTGCGCATTATTATGGCCGAGCTCACGCGGCTCGTGAATCACTCGTGCCTCGTCGGCTTTCTCTTTAACGATCTCGGCACCTCGTTCACGCCGCTGCTCTATGCCTTCCGCGAGCGCGAAAAAATTATCGATTTGTTCGAGTCCCTCAGCGGTTCGCGCATGATGTGCAATTATCAGCGCTTCGGCGGCTGCCGCGTCGATCCTACCCCAGAGTGGCTCGCGGCTGCCCAGCAGCTCGTGGATAATTTTCCCCGCTTTTTGGATGAGTATGAACGCATGCTCACCGGCAACGAAATCATGCTGGCCCGCACGCAAGGCGTCGGCCGCCTTGATGCCACCCATGCGATCAATGCCGGCATCACCGGCCCCGTGCTGCGCGCCAGCGGCGTCGATTACGACCTGCGCAAAGTTGATGCTTACAGTTTTTATGCCCAGTTTGATTTCCGCGTCCCCCTCGGCGCACACGGCGATACGTATGATCGCTACATGATGCGGATTCTAGAAATGCGTGAGTCCGTAAAAATTCTGCAACAAGCTTTCAAGCGACTCCCCGCCGGCCCGA